>JBEKSK010000019.1:0-16972 GCA_049517155.1 Solirubrobacteraceae bacterium | reverse complement strand
GACTTGGACGCCATCTGCGGCGTCACCCACAGGTGAGTGGTGCCCCCGCCCCTCGGACGACCCCCAGCCGATCAGGTCGCCACCGAACAGTGGTGCCGTGTACAAGAGCCGTTACCGGCTACCGCAACGGACGACCAGCAGGTCAGACGACCGAGGGCGCGAGCGCTTCCGCAACGACCGGCGTGAGCGAGTGCGAGCCGGGCGTCGGGCGACACGCATGGACCCCTATCGCGTGACGGCGGTCACCGGCATGCTCCGGGACGCTTCTGCGGGCATGAACCGCTCGAGTCGGCTACCGATCCGGTAGCCGTTTGGGGTCAGGGTCAGAGCCTATCTGCGCCTATTTGCGCTAGCATCGTCGAGCCCCGAAAAGCTCGGTATTGCAGGCGATAATCGGCTTAGGTAGGCGCTCGTGGCGGCCCCAAAGTTTCATGGTAAGGAAGGGGTCAACGTTTCGAGTCCGTTAGGGGGCTTGGGAAGGCCCCGTAAATCGGGGCTTTTTCTTTGGTCGGTGCAACGAGAAGCGTAGAAGTTCAATGATCACCAACGCAACATTTGGCGAGCGCTTCGGTCGGCTTGGGAACCAACTGTTCCAGTTGGGACTCCTGTTCGCGATTCGCGAGCAGCACGGGCACGACTTTTATCTTCCGCGGCGCGGCGAGTCTCTATGGGAGTGCTTCGATCTCGATGTTTCAGCCGACGGGCCGGAATGCACGCACGAGTTCCATGAGGTGCACGGAACGTGCAACTACGACCCCAGCGTGTTCGAGCAGCCGGATGGCACGAGCTTCCACGGCTATTTTCAGTCCTACCGCTATCTCGAGCACTGCCGGGAGTCACTGACCCGGTGTCTTAGATTCAACGTCAATCATCGAGCGCCCAGCGATGCGCTGCTCTTCGGATACCGCCGGCGCTATCGGCGGCCGCTCGTGTCGGTGCATGTGCGGCGCGGCGACATCGTCGAGCCAAGCATGGAGAACCACTGGGGAAACCTTGCAAAAGACGGGTACTACGAGCGGGCGGCCGCCGCCGTCGGTGACGACGTCACATACCTCGTCTTCTCAGATGACCTGGAGTGGTGTCAGCAGTCGCTCGCGCTTGAGCGCGCGGCGTTCGTCGCCGTCGATCACTTCACGGCGCTCCGCATGATGACCGGCTGCGAGGTGAATATCGTCGCGAACAGCACCTTCAGCTGGTGGGGCGCCTTTCTGAACCCCACCGCAGACGTGTACGCCCCGAGTCGGTGGTTCGGACCGGCGAGGCTTCCTCCCAACGATCGACAGGACGACATCCTGCTGCCCGAGTGGCGAACCATCCCGGTCTACGGCGACGTGGAGACGATCGCAGATCGATAACACTCGGCTCTGAGCTTCAGTGCGCTACTTCCTGCGAGCGGTGTGGCAGCTTCCAGCCTGGACGGACGAAGTGGCAGGTGTAGCCGTGGGGATAGCGCTCGAGGTAGTCCTGGTGCTCCGCTTCGGCCTCCCAGAACGGCCCGGCGGGCGCGAGTTGGGTGACCACCTTTGCGGGCCACAGGCCGGAGGCGTCGACATCGGCAATCGTGTCCTCGGCGATGCGGCGCTGCTCGTCGTCGACGTAGTAGATCGCCGAGCGGTAGCTCGAGCCGATGTCGTTGCCCTGGCGGTCCTTGGTCGTCGGGTCGTGAATCTGGAAGAAGAACTCGAGCAGGTCCCGGTAGGAGATGCGATCTGGGTCGAACAGGATCTCGATCGCTTCTGCGTGGGAACCGTGGTTGCGGTAGGTCGCGTTGGGCGTGTCGCCTCCGGTGTAGCCGACGCGCGTGCTGATGACACCGTCCAGCTTGCGGATCAGATCCTGGACGCCCCAGAAACACCCGCCGGCAAGGATCGCCTTCTCGGTAGTAGCCATCTCTGTGCTCCTCGTCGTCATGGTCGCTTGTTCGCCGCACATACGCCGCCACGGCGTCAGTCAATGATGCCAACACGGTAAACCGCGTCGCATCGCGCGACCGACGCGAAGAGCTCGGAGTGCCCGGTGGCGGCTCGGCGGAGCCGCTTCCCCACCCGCGATGGGTCGACCCCGCCGTGGTGATTATCAGCGGGCAACACCGCTCTCGCTTGCGCCCACAAGCACAGCCTGCTCGGCACCAGCCAGCTGTCGCCTGCCCGCGCTGCGAACTGGATCTTTCAGTCGGCGCCCAGCACGCTCCTCGCTCCGACCCGTTTCGTGTCCCGAACCGTGTCCCGACATGCCCGAATATGGGGGTGTTTCAGCGCACTTCAGAGCACCTCAGAAGCCCGAAAATGCTGGAAAAGACCTGCAAATGGCGCCACGGTACCACGGTAAGGAAGGGGTCAACGGTTCGAGTCCGTTAGAGGGCTTGGGAAAGCCCCGTAAATCGGGGCTTTGTGCGTTTTACGGTCGCGTCCGTGGTGGGCCCCCTCCCCCGGGCGGCGAGGCTTACCTGCGTTGAGCGTGTGCTGGCGCGGCGAGTTGGTCGGTCCTATGGTCCCACCAGTCCGGTGGCACGACCTGGAGTGCGATCGCCCAGGTTTCAGCTTCGAGGCGGAGCGCGATGCGGCTCATCGACAGGAGGTTGTCAATGAACCAGTCGTCGGTGTGGCTACCTCCTGGAGCCCGGAACTGGCTTCCCCGGCGTGTCCCGTACGCCAGGAAGTACCAGAGCCCGTGGATGCGTCCGATCATCTCGACGTGGCGGTCGAAAAGCTCGGAGTATGTGGAGGAGCCGGTCAACACAACCCCCCAGCGGCCGATGAGCCCACGGGATGTGTCGAGGGTCTCTTCGAGCGACTCCCGGAGCCGGTCGCGCGCGCGGGCGTCGGTCAGGAGCGCTTCGACGGTGCGCTTCAGAGCTGGTGCCCGTTCGGGCGAGTCAAGAATCCGGGTGATGTGGGCCGGGTCGGCGAGCCCCTGTTCCCCGATGTCCACGGGATCAAGAACGAGCACCAGTACGGCCCAGGCAGCGTGGGCGGTCTCGGCGAGTTCTAATAGGGCGTATTGCGCGAGTAAGCGCCATCTGCGCTCAGAGCGCCGGTTCAGAACAGCCTCGATCAGGGTCACCGATACCAGCACGACGCTGAGAGAGGCGACGGTCGCCGTGGTCACGGGATGGTCGATCCAGAGCCGACCAGCGTAGAAATCGGAGGTGAGCAACACGAGTAGCCACGCGAGTGCAAAAACCGCTGCGACGTTCAGGCCGGGCAGGGGCCCTCGCCGCTCCGCCGTGGCTCGGACTTTGTCGTCGGGTGCGACAACACGGGTCGATTGGACGGGGCTCATGTCGGATTCGCTTCCTCCCTTTCAACCAATCACAGGGTTCACACCACACCGAGAGCCGGCTGTCGGTCGCCGCTCATGCGGCTGGCGAGCTCTGCTCGGGAAAGTCGGCCGAGGCGCTCAGCTGCGCCCACTGCTCGAGTTCGGCCGCGCGCTGCGCAGCGGCCTCGCGTGCCTGAGCGACCGCGCCGGCCCCGAGCAACAGCCGGCGCGGAGGGTTCTCGACGCCGACAATGTCGACGATGATCCGGGCGGCACGAGCGGGATCGCCCGGCTGGGTGCCGTTGGTTCGCTGGCGCATGCCGTGGATCTCGCCAACGCTTGCCACATAGTCCGGGCCGACGTCGTGCAGCTGCATCGATGAGCCCTGCCAATCGGTGCGGAACGCCCCGGGCTCAACGATGATGACTTTGACGCCGAACGGTGCGACCTCGTTGGCCAATACCTCGGAGAACCCCTCAACCGCAAACTTGGCCGCCTGGTAAGCGCTCACCCCCGGGGTACCGCCCACGCGCCCGCCAACCGAGGAGAACTGGACGAACACCCCGGAGCGCTGGCGGCGCAGCACCGGCAGGGCCGCGCGGGTGACGTTCGCCACGCCGAAGAAGTTCGCTTCGATTTGGGCGCGGAAGTCGTCCTCGCTCATCTCCTCGATCGCCGCGCTATTGGCGTACCCGGCGTTGTTCACGACCACGTCGAGCGTGCCGAACGCCTCAACCGCAGCCTCCACGGCCGCTCGAGCGGCGGCCGGGTCGGTGACGTCAAGCGCCGCCGTCCGGACGCGATCGCCGAAGCCCGCTAGCAAATCATCGAGCTGCTGCGGCCGCCGAGCTGTGGCCAGCACGCGGTCGCCGGTCTCCAAGGCGGCCCTGGTGAGCTCGAGCCCGAACCCTCGCGAGCTGCCCGTGATCAACCATGTCCTGCTCACGCAAACCTCCGTCCTAAGTCAACAACCGGTTGCATACCGCCGGCATCAAAGCACCATCTGGCGTCCAAGTCAATAACCGGTTAGTTGCTAGACTCGGCTGATGGAGGAGGACACGCCGCCCGCGCGCACGCGCGACGCCCGCCGCACCAAGGCACGGCTCCTGGACGCCGCCTGCAGCGAGTTCGCCGAGTACGGCATCGCCGGCGCCCGCGTGGAGCGAATCGCCGCCGCCGCCGGATGCAACAAGGCAATGATCTACCGCTACTTCGACGACAAGGACGCGCTCTTCGACGCCGCCTTCGCAGCTCACGTCAAGATCCATCTGGACCGCGTCAACTTCGACGCGACCGACCTCCCCGCCTACGCAGGACGCCTCTTCGACATCTTCGAAGACGACCCGACCGTCATCCGCCTCGCCTCCTGGTACCGCCTCGAACGATCCGGAAGCCCGGGCCATGACGCCGTGACCTACGCGAACGAAACCCGACTCGCGAAGCTACGCCAAGCTCAAGCCGCCGACAACCTGACCAACCGGTGGGACGCGACCGCCATCCTCGTGTTCGTCCAATCGATCGCCAGCGCGTGGGCGACGCTCAACCCCGAATTCAGCGCCACCTCCGCGCCCGACCGCGACGCACGGCGACGCGCCGTGACCGAAGCCATCGCCAGACTGATCGCACCAGACTGACGACGCAACACAAGCTCCCGAGCCAGCCGACCCCGCGCGCCCGACCGACCGGTCTCACGCCATCCCGAGCACCGGCAGCGGGCCGACGCAGGCTCACGGAAGGGCAGCCATGCCCAGCTTGCGCGGCTGGGCGGGACCGGTAGCCAGCGGCCTGGCTCGCTCGCTCTCGCTCGTGTTTCGAAGACGGCGTTCCGAGGAGTCGAGCGGGCACTCAGTTCGCTGGCCGTATCCCGGGCGCGCGTGTCAGGCCTGTCGCAGCCGCTCGCGTGCCTCGTACATGAGCTTGCGCGCGTTATCGACATGCGGACCGATCAGCTTGCCGCCGCGCTTGAGGATGTTGCCGGCCACGATGACGGTGTCAACATCTGCGGGTCCTGCACCAAGCACCAACGTGGCCACGGGATCGCCGTAGCCGTCCAGGTGCGGTGAGCGCATGTCGACTGTGATGATGTCCGCTTGCTTGCCGGGGGTGAGGCTGCCGATCTCACCTTCCATGTTCCAGACCTGAGCGCCCTCCAACGTGGCGAGCCTCAGCATGTCGCGCTGATGAAGATCCACTGTCGGCACCCGTTCACCACGCGCAAGTGCGGCTTGGTTGGCACGGGACCGTTCTGCAGCGAGGGCCAGGCGCATTTCGGAGAAGAGGTCGGTCCCGACGCTGCAGATCGTGTCGATGCCGAATCCGGAGATGATTCCACGCTCAAGCGCGCGACCGGTTCCGGGGAACGTTCCGAATTGCATGAGCATGTCACTGGACGGCGTGATCGAGAGTGTTCCGTGACTGCCGGCGATCAGATCGAACTCCTCGTCGGTGAGCATGTTGCCGTGCGCGTAATTGATGTCGGAGTTGAGCAGGTTGTATTGCTCGAGCGTGATGACAGCGTCCTTGGTGCCGGCCATTCCGACATGCACAGAGATCGGCAGACCCAGCTCACGAGCGAATGCGAAGTCCTGGGCATTGCGCTCTGCAGATGTGAAGCACGGCCCGCGCAATGCCATACCCATGCGCAGAAGGCCGTTCACGCCGTCAGGGAAGTGCTCGTCGCGCATCCGCCGGGCATCAATCGGGTGCGGCGGATTCGGCTCGTCGCTCTTGGGGCCCGGCCCGCCGTATAGGAAGTATCCCCGGATCCCGGACTCCTGCAGGCCGCGGAGGTTGGCGTTGGCATGATCGGCGCTCTGAAGATCGTGTGCCCAATCGGCGATCGTGGTGATCCCGGCGTCGAGCGCTTGCAAGGCGCCCCAGAGAGTCCCTGCGTAGATGTCGGCCGGTGTGTGTTTGGGGGCGATGCCGTTGAGCACAGCTGGGTCATAGCCCGCCCCGGTGACCTGTGGGGTGAAGGCAAGGATCGCGCCCTGCCACACGTGACGATGTGTATCGACTAGCCCTGGAAGGACCATGTATCCCGTGGCATCAATGATTTCGGTCTTCGATCCGGGGGCGGCGACGTCTTTTGCGACGGCCTCGATGACGCCATCGACTACGAGTACGTCGCCGACGGCTAGATCACCAAGTTCGGGATCGACGGTTACGATGTTTCCACCTTTGATGAGCAGTTCGCTGGGCATGGATCGCTAGGGCCTTTCTCTAACTGAAACGGATGAGCAACGGGGGACCTGCCCGCTGGAGTACGTGCGCATCGTTGATTGCACGTGAGCGGGTGCGACGTACCCTCCGGGCCCGTATGGCTTGATCTCTGGCGCGCCTGGGGCGGGTGGGCTGACGGCCCACCATTCGTTGAACGACTGTCCGGAGTCGGGGGCGGCGGCCGCGAGATAGACCAGTCCGGAGACCTTCGGGTTGTTGCCCGCCTCGGTGATGATTGAGCCACCCCATGAATGGCCGACGAGGAGCACGGGACCGTCCTGCATGTTGATCACTCGCTCCACGGCCACGACATGGTGGGCCGGGGAACTGAGCGGACAGTTGGTGGCGACCACATCGAGGCCTTTTGCCATCAGCAACGGGATCAGCTTCGACCCGCACCCCGCATTGGCGAATGCGCCGTGGACAAGAACGATGGTGGGCCGATATTCAGACATGGGATCTCCGGGTTTGGTCGAGGCAGTCGCTGCCGAGGTGCTGAGCTCTGAGCCGTGCTACACGGGCAAGGCAGTCCCAGTAAGCCCCGCGCAATAGTCAAAGAGCGCGTCCTGAGCTTCGGCGGAATGGGCGACGGCCGGGGTGCCGCGCGTACGCTGGTGAAAGAAGTGCTGACCCGTCGCGCTGGCCGCCGGTTCGCTGCTGACCGCGAGCCAAGCCTGAGTGACTGGAGCAAGCGACATGTCGTCGGGCGCACCCGGACCACCCATCTTTGTCGCCACCCAGCCCGGCTCGACGGAGTTGCACCTAACGTCATTCCAACGTCGGGCGACCCCGAAGGCCAGCATGATGTCGAACAACTTGCTGTCTGAGTAAGCCTGGGAGCCGTTCCAGCGCCTTGCCGTCCATTGCGGGTCAGCCAGATCGCCATCGCCGCCGCGGGCCATCCCTGAACTCAGGTACACCAATCTGTCAGGACGGGTCATGAGCGCGGTCAGCAAGTACGGCGCCAGAACGTTGATCGCGAACACGTGCGCCAATCCGTCCACGGTTTCGATCCGGTGTGCCTCTCGGTACCCGACACCCGCGTTGTGAACGACCGCGTCGAAACGTCCGACCGCGTTAGCTTGCTCTGCCACCGAGCGCATCGCCTCGATCGACGACAGATCTCCGATCAAAGCGCCAGAAGCCTCGGGCACTCGTGCCCTGGCGTCAGCCGCTCGCCGGTCACTGCGGGCGTGCAGGGTCACGGCATGGCCCTCTCGCAGCAGCAGCTCAGCTGCCATCAGGCCCAGTCCATCAGTCGATCCGGTGATCAATACGCTGGCCATTAGCTCTCTCCTGGGGGATCGCTCGACGTCCTGACAGGAGCACCCTGACACGACGACGAGCCTGCGTCCAAGACCTTCTCCGTCGTCGGCCATGCCCAACGGGCATAGGAGGTGCGGGCATAGAATAGGCGGCGCAAGACCCGATTCGGATCAGGAGACGCAGATGGATCTCGACCTACGAAAGCTGCGCTACTTCCTCGCGGTCGCAGAGGATTTGAGCTTCACGCGCGCAGCACAGCGCCTGCACATCACGCAGCCCGTCCTCTCCCGGCAGATACGCGCACTAGAGACCCAACTCAGAGTGCAGCTCTTCGTCCGCGACAGCACCGGAACGTCACTGACCCCCGCCGGTCACCTGCTGCTCGCGGAAGGGTCGACCCTCGCCTCCGGCGCCGAGGGTTTGGTGACGAGGCTGGAGCGCATCGCTGCCGGCACCAACATCTTCACGGTCGGCTTCATGCCCGGCCTAACAGTTACAGCACCGGTCCGCGCTCTAGCGGCCTCCCATCCCGAAGTGGAGGTCCTCGTGCTACGGACCACGTGGCTCGACCAGGTCGACGTGCTGCACGACGGACGCGTCGATGTTGGCTACGTACGCATGCCGATCGACACGGTGGGACTGCATACGGAGTACCTCTTCAGCGAGCCACGCCTGGCCGCTGTCCCGCTCGGGCATCGACTCGCCGACCGCGACGCAGTGCGTCTCGCAGAGTTGGGCGGCGAGAACATGCTCCAGCACCCCAGCGGCATCCCAGAGTGGCAAGGAATCCTCGCCGATCGCACCGAGGAGGCTCCCGACCTCACCGGCATGGAGTTTTACAGCGTTGAGGAGAAACTCGAAGCTGTCGCAGCTGGACGCGGCATCAGCGTCCTCCCGGAATCGACCGCTCGCTACTACAACCGGCCTGATATCGCCTATCTCCCGATAACTGACATACCCGACAACGAAGTACGGCTCGCCTGGGCAGCGAACCGCCGGAGCCCTCTGATTGCTCAGTTCGCCGAACTCGCCCGCACCTCGAACGTCAGTGACAACGATTCTCAGTAGCGATGCGTGCCACAACGGCACTCCACTCCTGGCGACGGGTCTGCGCGCCCGCAAACGAACCGCGAACGCGACCGATCAACTCACTCCGCAAGAAGCGCAAGTCGCGCGTCTCGCGGCGCAGGGAATCACGAACCGAGACATCGCCGCCCAGCTATTCATCAGCCCGAGCAACGTGGAATGCCACCTGCGGAAGGCGTTCCGCAAGCTCGGCGTGACGTCACGCACACAACTCGCAATGAACGCGCGATGTGAGATGGCGGCGTGGGGTCCTCTCAGTTCTGTTGGGTGGCCGGGGCATCGCAGCAGCTCCCGGCTCCCTCGGATCGCGGCGTAGCTCGCGACGGTCGTTCGCGGCTCAGTCCGCGGAGAGCTTTCCGCGGCAGTCCCAGGACCCGCTGAAGCGCTTGCCGGTGCCTAAGGCTCCCTTGAACGACTGGAAGGTGCCCCTGAGCGGCCTCGAGCCCGCGTAGTTCGTCTTCACCGTGTGGATCGCAATCAGTGGCTCCCCACCCCACGAGGCGTTCACGGTTTGGATCGCGATCGGCTGTTCGTCGATTTGCAGCTGGAACAGTGGACGGCCGCCGTTGGTCTTGAGGTTGGCGTAGTCGATCGTTCCCAGCGTGACACCCAGTGTCAACCCGATCGCCTTGTCGCTGTTGCAGCGGCCATCCCTGAACCTGTAGGTCTTGCCGCCGAGGATCAGGGTCGCGGTCGCTGGACCGCAGTAGCGTATCTCTGTCTTTCCGTGCGCGCCGATGTTCTTCGGGATACACGAAAGCGAGGTCAGCGACACCTGGTGCTTGGCGACTGAACCACAGCCGCTCAAAGCAGCGCAACCTAGAAGTGCCCCAACAGCGACGGGAGCGGCTAGCTTCATCGGACGCCTCTTCGTTGTCCTGACTGGCGTGCCAGCGACGGCGAGCGGTTGATCACGCCGGATGGTCCGCGACGAAGCCAGTGTCGGCGGCGAAGAACAACAGTGCCTCGCGCGCCACAGCGAAGGCTGCGGTCGTCCCGGGTTCGACGCGCTCAGCCACGGGCAGCTTCGCCACGAGCGAGAGCTCTCCGAGGCGGAGGTGCGCAAGCTGCTCGTCGCCGAGGTACTCGACGACCTCGACCCCGGCCTCGAAGCCGACGCTGCCGTTCTCAGCCGAGCCGACTCGTATGTGTTCAGGCCGGAAGCCGACGAGGCTCGAGTCCGAGCCGAGCTTCAGGACCGGGGCGGGAATGACGTTCATCGCCGGCGAGCCGATGAATGTCGCGACGAACGTGTTGGCTGGCCGCGTGTAGAGCTGCTCGGGCGTGCCGAGCTGCAGAAGCCTCCCTTCGCACATCACCGCGATGCGGTCACCCATCGTCATCGCCTCGACCTGGTCGTGGGTGACATATATGGTGGTCGTCGCGAGCCGCTTCTGCAGCTTCAGAATCTCGCCCCGAGTCTGCACGCGCAGGGCCGCATCGAGGTTTGAGAGCGGCTCGTCCATGAGGAATGCAGCCGGCTCGCGGACGATCGCGCGCCCGAGCGCGACGCGCTGGCGTTGCCCGCCCGAGAGCGCCTTTGGCTTGCGCTGGAGGTGTTGCTCGAGGTCGAGGACAGCGGCCGCGTCGCGGACCCGGCGCGCGATCTCGGCCTTGCTGATCTTCTTCAGCTTCAAGCCGAACGCGAGGTTCTGTGCGACGGTCATGTGTGGGTACAGCGCGTAGTTCTGGAAGACCATCGCGATATCGCGGTCCTTGGGTGACACGTGATTCACCGGCCGCTCGCCGATCAGGATCGTTCCGCCGCTGATCTGCTCGAGTCCGGCCACCATCCGCAACGCCGTCGTCTTGCCGCAGCCCGACGGGCCGACGAAGACCATGAACTCGCCCTCCTCGATCGCGAGGTCGAGCGCGTCGACGGCAAGGGTGCCGTCACCGTAGATCTTCGTCACGCCGTCGAAGCGGATCGCGGCCATCAGCAGGTCATCCCTTCAGCGCTCCGCTCAGCCCGGTCCCGCGCAGGAACCCGCGCTGGAAGATGAGAAAGCCGACGATCGGCACGACACAGGTGAGCGCCAGGGCGGCAAGGAAGACGCCGAGCGGCGTGAACTGCGCAATCTGCGGCAGGCGCACCGACAGCGGCTGCAGGTTCGGGTCGCCAAGGACGAGCAGCGGCCACAGGTAATCCTTGAACGAGGCGAGCACAGCGAAGATCGAGACGACGCCGAGGATCGGCCTCGACATCGGCAGCACGATCGAGAAGAACAGACGAAACGGGCCGCAGCCATCGATACGCGCCGCCTCGAAGATCTCGCGCGGCAGGTTGTCGAAGAAGCGCTTCATCAGCACGACGTTGAACGCGCTCGCGGCTTCGGGCAGCCAGATCGCCAAGTAGTTGTTGACGAAGGAATGGTGGATGAGCGGCGGGTTAACGATCTCGACGTAGAGCGGGATGAGCAGCACGACCGCCGGGACGAACAGCGTCGTCAGCAGCGCCGCCATGATCAAATTCCCGAACCTGGGTCGAAGCACGGAGAGCGCATACGCCCCGGTCGTGGCGACGACGATCTGGAACGCCCAGGACCCGATCGCGATCACGATCGTGTTCCGCAGGTAAAGGCTGACGTCGACATTGCTCCACGCCGTCGACAGGTTGCCCCAGGCCAGCCCGTGAGGGAAGATCGCCATCGGGGTGGTGAGCGTGTCGATCGTTGGTGTGATCGCCGACTTTGCGAGCCAGAGAATCGGGCCGAGCCCGACTACCACGAGCAGCAACAGAAGCAGCCTGTGCGCCGACCCCAGTCCCCACCTGACGCTCCGGCGACTCCACTCGTCTTCGAGGACGAGTCCCATCGCGCCGCCGTCGTGTCGCCGCTGCCTGCGCCGAAGCGGGAACGCGATCATTGCGTGCTCCAGGACCGTGTGGCGCGCAGATAGATCAGCGAGAACACGGTGAGGAACGCCACGAGCATCAGACTGAGTGCCGCCGCCTCGCCGTAGGCGGCGCCAAGCGAGTTGCCGAACGCGTAGTCGTAGATCAGCAGCATGACGGTCAGCGTCGAGTTCGCAGGGCCGCCCTGCGTGAAGAGCCACGGCTCGATGAACACCTGCGCGGTGCCGATGATCTGCAGGATCATCGTGACGAGCAGCACCGTGCGTAACTGCGGCAGCGTGACGTGCCAAAGCTTCTTCCACAGTCCGGCACCGTCGGCGGACGCGGCCTCGTAGAGCTCACGGTTCACGCCAGTCAGCGCAGCAAGATAGATGATCACCGTGCTGCCCGCGTTCGCCCACGTCGACTCGAGGACGAGTGAGGGCATCGCCTGCGCCTGCGATTGGATCCACTGTTGTGGCCCGATGCCGACCCAACCAAGAATCGTGTTGAAGACGCCGTTGGACGCGGCATCGTAGAACGTCTTCCAAAGCAGCACCGACACGACCGGTGGAATCACCACCGGCAGGTAGGCGAGCACGCTGTACAGCCCACGCCACCGGCGCACCTCGCTGATCAGCACCGCCATGATCAGGGGAACCGGGTAGCCAAAGAGGAGCGCGAGGCCGGCAAACTCCGCGGTGTTCCTGACGGCGATCGGGAACAACGGGTCATGGATCACCTCGGAGAAGTTCGCGAGCCCCACCCACTTCGCCGGCTGCACGAGGTTCGTGAACTGGAACGACATCAGCACGAGACGGACGATCGGATACCACGAGAAAGCGCCGAAGACGAACAGGAGAGGCAGCAGGAAGAGGAGCTTCGTGAGCCCGCCCTGCTTCACCCAGGTCATCGGCGTGCCTCTGTCGGCGCGTGGGGGCGGTACTCCGGTAACTGCCCGCGTCGGCAGCGAAGCCTTCCGGTTCTCGTTGGGCGCGATCGGATCGAGCGTCGACATTGCTTCCCTTTTTGCCTGCGGCCCGGGTGGTCGTGCTATTGCTAGCACGGCCACCCGTGACCCGCAAGCGAGGGCCTTACGACGACGCGTATGCCTGCGCGATCGAGGCCTGTCCGGCGGAGTTGGCCGCCGCGAGCAAGGCCGGGATATTTGCGTTCTGGTCGGTCAGTACGTCCTCGACCACCGAGTCGAGGTCGCCATAGATCGCCTGAGTCGCGGCTTCGGGCTCAGGGATCAGTTGGTCCTTCAGAATCGCCTTGTTGAACGGAGCGAAGGCGCTCTGCGGGACGTTGATGTAGGGCTGGATCCACTTCTGCGCGAGCTCGTACGTCTTCGCGTTGAAGATCGGGAACTCCGGCACACCAACCGGCTGATTATCGGCGGTCAGCGACTTCGCGTTGCGGATCGCCTGCGTCTTATTCACCAGCGGCTGCATGTAGTAGAAGTTGATCCACTTCATCGACGCCGCGATCTGCGCCTGGGTCGCCGTCGGCTTGACGGCGGCAAGCGTGCCGCCGCCGAGAGCGCCGGCGCCTTTGCCCTGGAGCGGAAGCGCAGCCAGACCGTAGATGCCGGCCGGGATGCTATCCGCCTGAACCATGTTCGTGTACACGTCAGAACCACTAACGAACATGCCGATCTGACCAGCCGCGAAGGCCTGGTTGCTGGTGCCCCAACTGAGACCAAAGTTGGAGCCCATGACGTTGTCGGTCCAACGCAGGGTATGAATCATGTTGAGCGCGGCGACTGCTCCCGCGTTGTTGAACGTAGCGACAGCCTTAGCACCGATGCCCGTTTCCATGCGGCCACCGAAGGCGTAGGCGAGCGTGGTCAGGATCCAACCAGCGGTGTTGTCGTTCGCTCCCATCATCGAGAAGCCGGCCACATTCGGGTTGGCCTTCACGATCGCCTGCGCGTCGGTCGCAACCTGCGCCCACGTCGTCGGCGGATCATTGGGGTTGAGATGGGCGTCGGCAAAGAGCTGGCGGTTGTACTGGAGCCCCTGGGCGTACGCCGCTTCAGGAATCGCAACGACCTGTCCCTTCGAGTCGGTGCCCTCGGCGATCGCCGCGGGGTTGAAGTCCTTGAACCACGAGTAGGACTTGGCGTACTTCGTCAGGTTGGCTAGCTGCCCGGCCGCGCCGAGCGAACGGCCATCGGTGAACGGGACCGTGAACACAGTCGGCAGCGTCCCCGCGGCAAGCTCGGCGGCGAACGTCGGGCCAGTCCAGTCGTACTGAACCGACGTCACATGGATCCCTGGATTCGCGGCCTCGAACTGCTTCACCTGGGTGTTGAACTGCGCCGTCGCCGAAGCCGTGGCGCCCGGAACCAGCGACGCGACGGTGATGCTCACCGACGGACTCGCCGAGGCAGTCGACGCCGCGCCCACAGCCACCGCGACAGCCAGGCTCAAAGCTGCGACTGCCACGCCCACGCGAACCGGCGGCACCGGCCTGATGTTGAGATTAATTGTCCTTCCTTTCGCCCTGACACTGAATTTCATTGCCCTCCCTCTCCTTCTCCTGAATGGGTGTTGTGCTCGGTTAGGCTCGGCTCCATGTTCAACGGAGCCCCATTTGCGGCCTGAACCAGCCAGACCGCGGTGTCCTGCGGCAGCGCGTCGCCGACGAGCGCGGCGCTCCCGAGAAGGACGTCGGCCCCGGCGGGAAGTTCAACCGGCTCCGGGCCGAAGTTCACGATGCAGAGGAAGCGATCGCCGCGCGCGAACGCCAACACCTCGTCGCCGTACTCGAGCCAGCGCGGCTCGGAAGCTACGCCCCACGGCGCCTCGCGACGGACGCGGAGCCCCGCGCGGTAGAGGTTGAGCATCGAAGCGGGTTCGCCGGTCTGTGCCTCGACCGAGAGCGGCGCCCAGTCGTCGGGCTGGTCGAGCCAGAGGCGCGCGTCGTCGTTCGGGCTGAAGCCGAAGGGGGGCTTCGCGCCGGCCCACGGGATCGGCACCCGGCAGCCGTCGCGGCCTGGATCGACGCCGCCGGAGCGGCGCCACATCGGATCCTGGCGGCGGTCGGCGGGGATGGTCTCCACCTCCGGCAGTCCGAGCTCTTCGCCCTGGTAGATGTACATCGAGCCGGGCAGCGCCATCGCAAGCAGGGCGGCCGCGCGCGCGCGCCGCGCGCCGCGTGCGAGGTCGGTGGGCGTCCCTGCGCGCTTGGTCTCGAAGGCGAACCTCGTGTCTGCCCGGCCATAGCGCGTGACCGGGCGGGTGACGTCGTGGTTGGAAAGCACCCAGGTCGCCGGCGCGTCCACGGGCGCATGCGCCGCGAGCGCCGACTCGATCGAGGCCCGCATGGGACCGGGCTCCCACGGGCACGCCAGGAAGTCGAAGTTGAACGCCGTGTGGAGCTCGTCGGGACGCAGGTAGCGCACGAAGCGCTCGACGTCGGGCAGCCACACCTCGCCGACGAGCAGGCGGGGCTCGTCGTAGCCATCCGCGATCGTGCGCCAGCGGCGGTAGATCTCGTGCAGTTCGTCGCGGTCGGTGAACGGATGCTCGCCGGGGGCGGCGTCCGGCCGCTCTTCGGGGAGTTCGGGATCCTTGACCAGGAGCCCCGCTGAGTCGATGCGCACGCCGGCGACGCCACGATCGAACCAGAAGCGAAGGATGTCCTCGTGCTCGGCCCACACCTCCGGGTGTTGCCAGTTGAGGTCGGGCTGCTCGGGGGCGAAGAGGTGGAGGTACCACTCGCCGTCGCCGACGCGTGTCCAGGCCGGACCACCAAAGATCGACTGCCAGCCGTTCGGCGGCAGCTCGCCCTCCTCGCCGGTGCCCGGCCGAAACCAGAAGCGCTCGCGGGCGGGAGATCCCGCCAGCTCGGCGAGCGCCTGGCAAAACCACGGGTGCTCGTTCGAGACGTGGTTCGGGACGATGTCGACGATCGTGCGGATGCCGAGCGCCCGCGCCTCCGCAATCAGCTGCTCGGCTTCCCACAGCGTCCCGAACGCGGGGTCGATCGACCGGTAATCGGTGATGTCGTAGCCCGCGTCGGCGAGCGGCGACGGGTACCACGGGTTGAACCACAGCGCGTCAACCCCGAGCGCGGCCAGATAGGGCAGGCCCGCCCGCACGCCCGCCAGATCGCCGATCCCGTCGCCGTTTGCGTCGGCGAAGCTCCGAATGTAGACCTGGTAGACGACCGCCTCGTGCCACCACGGGCGCTCGACCGCACCCTCATGCTCGCGCAGCTGGGCAGCCGCGTTCGTCGCGTCCCTCTCCCTCATGGGGGCGAGAATGACACACCCGATAAAACAATGCAAGAGCTAAACTGAGGTCTGCAGTTTTCGTACTGTAGAACGCAAGCGATGCGCGCTTTAGCCTCCCGGCGCGTTGGCGGTCGAGCCACGCGCCACTAGCTCCGGCTCAAAGAAGAGCTCCTCGGCGGAGACCGACGAGCCCTCGATCTGTCCTGCGAGCATCTCCACAGCGGCGCGCCCAATTGCCTCGAGCGGCTGCCGTACGGTCGTGAGCGGTGGGTCGGTGCAGCTCATGAACGCCGAGTCGTCGAAGCCGATCACCGAGAGATCGCGGGGCACCGAGAGATTCGCCCGGCGCGCGGCGCGGATCGCGCCGAGTGCCAGCGGGTCGCTCGCGCAGATGATTCCCGTGACGCCGCGCTCGATCAGGCGCAGAGTCGCCGCGTGTCCGCCCTCGAGGGAGAACCGCGTGCGCTCGACGAACTCCGACGGCGTCGCCGGTACCTTCGCCAAGCGCTCGAAAGCCGCGAGCTTGCGCGCCGAGGGCACATGGTCCGCCGGGCCCAGGATGAGGCCGATCCGCTCGTGGCGGAGGTCAGCCAGGTGCGAGTAGGCCTGCTCCATGGCGACGGCGTCGTCGGTCGAGACGCGCGGGAAGTCGAGGTGCTCGGCAGCCCCGTTGACGAGCACGACGGGCAGGCGCAGCTGCAGCAGGCGCTCGTAGTGCCCGTGAGGCGCGTCGGCCTCCGCGTACTGGCCGCCGGCGAAGATCATCCCCGAGACCTGGCGCTCGAGGAGCATCTCGACATATTCAGCCTCCGACGTACTCCCCGTGCGCGTGCATAGCACGGCGTTGAAGCCGCGCTGGGCGAGCGCACCGGCCACCACCTCGGCGAGGGCCGGGAAGACCGGGTTCTGGAGCTCCGGCACGATCAGCCCGACCATGCGGGCGCGCCGGACGCGTAGGTGCGTCGGGCGCTCGTAGCCGATGACGTCGAGCGCCGTCAGGACGGCGGCGCGAGTGGCCTCCGAGATCCCGGGGCGGCCGTTGAGGACGCGGCTGACCGTGG
>JBEKSK010000018.1:0-17022 GCA_049517155.1 Solirubrobacteraceae bacterium | reverse complement strand
CTGATCGAGCTGTTCGTGCACGAGGGATCCAAGGTCGAGCGGGCAGCCGTGGTGTCCGACGTGCGGGGCGGCGAGTACTTCGAGGCTCTCCAGGCCGTGCTCGACGACCTCGAGAACATGGGGCTAGAGCACCGCGTCCTGTTCCTGGACGCCGCGGATGAGACGCTGCTCAATCGCTACAAGGAGACGCGCCGCCGTCACCCGCTCGCCGCCGCCGGGTCGATCGCCGACGGGATCGCCGCGGAGCGCGCTCAGCTCGATGCGCTGAAGGCGCGCGCCGACATCGTGATCGACACAACCGGGCTGTCCACCGCGATGCTCCGCGGCAAGATCGTCGAGGCGCTGCTCGGCCAGCAGTCGGCCAACCGCCTCGCGATCACCTTCTCGAGCTTCGGCTTCAAGCACGGGCCGCCGCGCGACGCCGACCTGCTCTTCGACGTGCGGTTCCTGCCGAATCCCCACTACGAGCGTGATCTGCGCCAGCTGACCGGCCGCGATCCGCGCGTCGTCGAGTTCATCGATCGCGACGGCAAGCTGGCCGAGTTCTACGCCCACGTCGAGCCACTCCTCGACTACCTGTTCAGCGAGTACGTGGCCGAGGGAAAGTCGCACCTGCTGGTCGCGATCGGCTGCACCGGCGGTCGCCACCGCTCCGTCGCGATCGTCGAGCATCTGGCCGCGCGCTACGGCTCGAGCGAGGACGTCGTGGTCGCGGCGAGCCACCGTGACGCCGACAAGCCTCCCGACGAGCAGTGATCGACCACGTCGGCTTCGAGGTCTCAAACCTCGCGCGATCGGCAGCTTTCTACGACGCGGTTTTCCTCGCCCTGGGTGGACGGCGGCTGCATGAGAGCCCGCATGCGGTCGCCTACGGGATGGTCGCGCCGTCGCTGTGGATAGTCGTTCGCGGCAATCGGCCGGCGCCGGGCTACGGCCACGTGGCGCTGACCGCCCGGGGTCGCGCGGCGGTGATCGGCGCCTATGGCGCCGCGCTCGCCACCGGTGGCAGCAGCGAGAGCCCGCCGGAGCTGCGGCCGCACTACAGCCCGCTCTACTTCTCCGCCTACGTTCGCGACCCCGACGGCCTGCGCGTCGAGTTCGTCGGCGGCTCGCATTGATGACGCTCGGGTCGCGCCGCCCACCGCCCTCGTGGGGCAGCGCCCGGTAGCCCCCGGCAGCGCCCGGTAGCCCGCCCGGCCGCGCCCAGCAGAGCTGCGGATGCGGCTGCGCACCCGCAGCTCCCGGCCGCCTCCTCCGCGAACCGCCGCCGGTCCGTTGATAGCCTTGCGCGTCGCCCGGATCCGCTCGCTCAGGCTGGGCTTTTCTCGTCACTGCGATGGAAGGATGCTGGGATGACGGTACGGGTGGGGATCAACGGCTTCGGCCGGATTGGTCGCAATGTGTTTCGCGCCGCGATGGCCGCCGGCGCAACGGAGATCGAATGGGTTGCCGTCAACGATCTGACCGACGCGCCGACGCTCGCGCACCTGCTGCGCTACGACTCGATTCTCGGTCCCTACAAGGGCAGCGTCGAGGTTGACGGCGAAAGTCTCGTCGTCGACGGTAAGCCGCTGCGAGTGCTCGCGGAGCGCGACCCTGGCGCGCTGCCCTGGGGCGATCTCGGGGTGGATGTCGTGATCGAGTCAACCGGCTTCTTCACCGCCCGCGCGGGTGCCGCCAAGCACCTCGAGGGCGGGGCGAGCAAGGTGGTGATCTCCGCGCCGGCCAGCGGCGAGGACATCACCGTCGTACTGGGCGTCAACTTCGACCGCTACTCCCCGGCCGAGCATCACGTGATCTCAAACGCCTCATGCACGACCAACTGTCTCGCGCCGATGGCGAAGGTGCTGCACGAGACGGTCGGCATTCGCCACGGCCTGATGACCACGATCCACGCCTACACCGCCGACCAGCGCCTGCAGGACATGCCGCATAGCGACCTGCGCCGGGCCCGCGCGGCGGCTATCAACCTGGTCCCGACCTCGACCGGGGCCGCCAAGGCGGTCGGGCTGGTGCTGCCTGAGCTGGCCGGCAAGCTGCACGGGTTCGCCGTGCGTGCTCCGGTCCCCACGGGGTCGCTGGTCGACCTGACCTTCGAGGCCGAGCGGGCGACGAGCGTCGATGAGATCAACGACGCGTTGCGCGGTCGCGCCGGCAGCGGCGAGCTGGCAGGGATCCTCGCCTACACCGAGGATCCGATAGTCTCGACCGACGTAATCAGCAACCCGAACTCATCGATCGTCGATGGCGGACTGACGGCAGTGATCGACGGCACGCTTGTGAAAACCGTGAGCTGGTACGACAACGAGTGGGGCTATTCCAACCGGGTGGTCGAACTCGTCCAGCGGCTCTCGTGAAGGGACTCGGTGACGTCGAGGTGGCGGGGCGGCGGGTGCTGGTCCGGGTCGACTTCAACGTGCCGCTGAAAGGCGGCGAGATCACCGACGACACGCGCATCCGGGCGGCGCTGCCGACGATCGAGAACCTGCGCGGCCGCGGCGCGAAGGTGATCCTCGCAAGCCACCTCGGCCGGCCGAAGGGCGTCCCTGATCCGGCGTTCTCGCTCGCACCCGTCGCGAAGCGCCTGGCCGAGCTGACCGGCGCGCACGTCGAGTTCGCCCACGACGTCATCGGGCCAAGCGCCCACGCGGCCGTGGACAGCCTGCAACCAGGCGGGATCGTGCTGCTGGAAAACCTGCGCTTCGAGCCGGGTGAGACCAAGAACGACGACGAGCTCGCGGCGGCGCTCGCCTCGCTCGCAGACGTCTATGTCAACGACGCGTTCGGTTCTGCGCATCGCGCGCACGCCTCGACTGAGGGCGTGACGCATCACGTGCGCGAGGCCGTCGCCGGGCTGCTGCTCGAGCGCGAGGTCACACAGCTGCAGGCGATCCTCGCCGACCCCGCGCGCCCGCTCGTCGCGGTGCTCGGCGGATCAAAGGTGACCGACAAGATCGCCGTGATCGAGCGCTTCCTGCAGATCGCCGACACCGTGCTGATCGGCGGTGCGATGTGCTTCCCGTTCCTGCTCGTCGCGGGCCACACGGTCGGCTCCTCGATGTGCGAGCAGGAGGGACTCGAGCCGGCTCGCAGCGCGCTCGAGCGCGCTAAGTCCTCGCGCGCCAAGCTTCTGCTGCCGGTGGATCTCGGCCTGGGCGAGCGGGTCGCGCCCGACGCTGCGCGCCGCGACCTGGACGGCGTCGATGTGCCCGACGGATGGATGGGCCTCGACATTGGACCCCGCACCGCCGCGCTCTACGCGGAAGCGATCGCCGCCGCGGGCACGGTCTTCTGGAACGGGCCGATGGGGGTGTTCGAGCTGGAGGCGTTCGCCGCCGGCACGCGGGCCGTCGCCGAGTCCGTCGCGGCGGCGCCGGGCACAACGGTCGCCGGTGGCGGCGACTCCGTCGCGGCGCTGCGGCAGTTCGGGCTCGACGCGGCTGTGACGCATCTCTCGACCGGCGGCGGCGCGACGCTTGAGCTGATCGAGGGTCGCACGCTGCCCGGCGTGGAAGCGCTCGAACTCGCCGCGGTGCGTGCATGACGCGCACGCCGCTGATCGCCGGCAACTGGAAGATGTACAAGACGGTCGCCGAGGCCGAGCGCTACATCCAGGCGCTGCTGCCGCGGGTGGCGAGCCTTGAGGGTGTCGAGATCGCGCTGTGCGCGCCGTTCACCGCGCTTGGCGCGATGGTAGACAGCACGCGCGGCACGCGCGTCGCGGTATATGCGCAGAACATGCATGAGGCGCGGGAGGGGGCGTTCACCGGTGAGATCTCGGCTCCGATGCTCGTCGAGCTGGACGTCGCCGGTGTCGTGCTCGGCCACAGTGAGCGCCGGCAGCTTTTCGGCGAGACCGATCGTGCGGTCGCGTCGAAGCTCGCCGCTGCGCTCGACGCCGGGCTGCGCCCGATCCTCTGCGTCGGCGAGACCGAGGAGGAGCGCCTGGCCGGCGACACGGAGCGCAAGCTTCGCCACCAGGTACAGGAGGGCTTCGAGCGTGTGCCGCCGGAGCGCGTGGCCGAGGTCGCGATCGCCTACGAGCCGATCTGGGCGATCGGCACCGGTCGCGTCGCCACCTCGGAGCAGGCGCAGGACGCGGCGAGCTTCGTGCGGGCGCTGGTCGGAGCGCTCCACAAGGGAATGGACGAGCGTGTCAACGTGCTCTACGGTGGTTCGGTCAACCCCGCCAACGCCGCCGAGCTGCTTGCGCTGCCCGATGTGGACGGCGCGCTGGTCGGCGGAGCTTCGCTTGAGGCCGAGTCGTTTGCGGCGATCGCGACGGCTGCACGCGACGGCGCCGCATGAGCGCCGGTTGATGAGCATCCCGCCCGGCCCAGACGCCGTCCCGGTGGCGAGCCTCTGCCTGATCGTCCTCGATGGCTGGGGAATCGCGCCGGCGGGGCCCGGCAACGCCGTCGCGCTCGCCAGCACGCCCGTTTTCGACGAGCTCTGGAACAGCTACCCGCACACGCAGCTGATCGCCTGCGGGCGCGCGGTCGGGCTGCCCGACGGCCAGATGGGCAACTCCGAGGTCGGGCATCTGAACCTCGGCGCGGGCGCCGTGCTGCGCCAGGACCTGACGCGGCTCGACGATGCGATGAACGACGGCACGCTCGGCAGCAACCCGGTGATCCGCGCGGCGCTTGCCGGACCCGGCCGCGTGCACCTGATCGGGCTGGTCTCCGACGGAGGTGTTCACTCCTCCGAGCACCACCTGCTGGCGCTGATTGACCTCGCCAACGAGCTGGACGCCGGCGAGGTCATCGTGCACTGCTTCACCGACGGGCGCGACACCGCGCCCGACGCCGGGCTCGAGGCCGTCGGGCGGGTGCAGCGCCACGGTGGCGCGCGCGTTGCGTCGGTTGTGGGGCGCTACTGGGCGATGGACCGCGACAAGCGCTGGGACCGCGTCCAGCGCGCCTACGACCTGCTCGTCGCCGCCCGTGCGCCGTACACCGCCGCCACCGGTGTGGAGGCGGTCGCCGCCGCCTACGAACGCGGCGAGACCGACGAGTTCCTCGAACCGACGCTGGTCGGGACGCCCGCTCCGATCGCTCCCGGCGACCGCGTCTTCTGCTTCAACTTCCGCCCCGACCGGATGCGCGAGATCGTACGCGCGCTGGCCGACCCGGGGTTCAGCGAGGTCGACCGCGGCGGCATCGCCACGGTCGAGCGGCTGAGCTGCATGACGCAGTACGAGGAGGACTTCCCATACCCAGTCGCGTTTGCGCCCGAGCACCCGAGCACGACTCTCTCGGCGGTGATCGCAGCGACGGGCGCTCGGCAGCTGCACGTCGCCGAGACCGAGAAGTACCCCCACGTCACCTACTTCTTCAACGGCGGCGAGGAGCAGCCCGAGCCCGGCGAGCGTCGCGAGCTCGTTGCGTCGCCGCGGGATGTCGCGACCTACGACCTGAAGCCGCAAATGGCTGCGCGCGAGGCCGCCGCGGCATTCGTCGCGGCATGGGAGCAGGACGGTCCGCGGTTCGCGATCATCAACTTCGCCAACTCCGACATGGTCGGCCACACCGGCGTGATCGCGGCCGCCGTGGAGGCGGTGGAGGTCGTCGATCAGTGCCTTGCCGAGGTGGTCGGCGCCGTGCACCGCAGCGGTGGTGTCTGCATCGTGACCGCCGACCACGGCAACAGCGACGAGATGCTCAACCCCGACGGCACGCCGCAGACCGCGCATTCGCTCAATCCGGTCCCGCTGATCGTCACAACTCAGGCGGTGCGCCTCGAGCGCGAGGGCGTCCTCGCCGACGTTGCGCCGACCGCCCTGGAACTGCTCGGCATCGCGCAGCCCGAGGCGATGACGGGCCGCTCTCTCACCGGCGCCTGAGGGCGGCCGGCGCGCGCGCCGGGCCACCGCGATGCAGCGGGTAGGATGCGGCGTCCGTGCCCGCGCGCTTCGCAGTGATGGCCCTGCTCGGCAGTCTCGCCCTCGCCGGCGGCCTTTCGGGCACCCCCGTTGCGGGCGCCGCCGCCGCGTCGCCCTGCACGCCTCGGGTCACAGCGATCAACGGCCCGCGGGCGGTCTACTACTGCGGTCCGGCGACGGTGGTGATCAAGCTCGGCGCGCGCACATACAGCTTCCGCCATGGCCTTTGCGACCGCAGCGCGAGCGCCGGCGGTCTCGAGCTCAACGTTGGCACGCTCGTGCAGGGAGCCAAGGGCAACGCCGGGCAGCCGTTCGTCAGCCTGCTGATCGCCCGCAGCCCGTCCGAGAGCGAGGCCTTCGAGGCCGACACGGGCGGCCACCAGCTGTTCGGCGACACGGTCATCGCGCCGGGCGCGACCCTGTTCGCGAAGGGCACCTTCAGCAGCCTGCTCGGAGCCGTGTTCTCAGGGTCGTGGAACTGCCACGGCGTCATCTACAACGGCCCGTGACCGGCGCGCCCGGCGTGCCGTGCAAGCAGGCCGCGAGCGCTCGACAGCTTCGACGCTGACTCAGGCTCGCGACCTCCACGCCGGCCCCAATCGCGGGCGCGCGATCACCGCGCGAGTGCGCGATCACTGCGCGCGAGTGCGCGATCACTGCGCGCGAGCGCGCCGGCGCCGCCGCCAGATGTAGGCCACGCCGATCACGATCAGCACGATCGCGGCGATGCCGCCGTAGAGGCCGACCTTGCTGAAGACCGTCTCAACGCTCTTGCCGCCGTAGTAGGCGGCCAGCGCGACGCTCACCGCCCAGGCCGTCCCGCCCAGCGCGTTCCAGACGAGGAAGGTCGGCCAGCGCATGTCGCTCGCGCCGGCGAGCCAGGACGTCCACACGCGCAGGCCGGTGATCCAGCGCCCGAGGAAGACGGCCTTGGGTCCGTGGCGCTCGAAGAACGGATCGGCGACGGCAAGCATTCGCTGGCGTTCCTCATAGAAGCGTCCCGGGCGCTCGAGCAGCGCCCGTCCGCCCCGGCGTCCGATCATGAAGCCGATGTTGTCTCCGACGATCGCGGCGGCGGCGGCGACCACGATCACGGCGACGATCGACAGGCGGCCCTGATTTGCCGCCAGCCCGCCGAGGATCACGGCCGTCTCGCCGGGCAGCGGGACGCCCAGCGCCTCGATCGCGACGACCAGTCCGATGACCGGCAGGCCGAGGTTGGTCGTGACGCTGAGGAAGCTTGCCAGCACGGTGTCGTGGGCGGCGACGGCGCGCTCTAGGATGGCCGCGATGCCCGCGCTGCGCATTATCGCCCGCGACCGCTCGTCGCGTGCGCGCGCCGGTGTGCTCGCGACCGCGCACGGGGAGATCCGCACGCCGGCCTTCGTGCCGCTCGCGACCGCGGGCGCCGTGCGCGGTGTCACCGCCGCGCAGGTCGCCGGGCTCGGCTACGACATCGTGCTCGGCAACACCTTCCACCTCTTTCTGCGTCCGGGCGGCGAGCTGATCGACCGCGCGGGGGGGCTGCATCGCTTCATGGGGTGGGAGCGGGCGATCATCACCGACTCGGGCGGCTTTCAGGTGTTCTCGATGGGGCATGGCACGGTCGCCGACGAGATCAAGGGCCGCCGCGGCAAGGGCGGCGACTCCCCGTCGCGGGGGGGCGGGGCGATCATCGCGATCGAGGAGGAGGGTGTCCGCTTCCGCTCCTACGTCGACGGATCCGAGCGTTTCATCAGCCCCGAGATCTCGATGGCGGTGCAGGCCCAGCTGCATTCCGACATCGTCCTCGCCTTCGACGAGTGCACCCCGTTCCACGTCGATCGCGACTACACCGCCCGCTCGACCGAGCGCACGCACCGCTGGCTGCAGCGCTGTGTACGCTGGCGGGAGCAGCGCGAGCTGCCGCCTGGTGGGTCGCTCTTCTACGCGATCGTCCAGGGCGGCGTCCACGAGGACCTGCGCATCGCCTCGACTGCGGCGAGCGTGGGGAGCGGCGCCGAGGGGATCGCTGTCGGCGGTTCGCTTGGGGCCGAGAAGGCACAGATGTATGAGGTGATCGACTGGAGCACGCGCGAGCTCGAGCGCCTCGCGCCGGAGCGCCCGCGTCATCTGCTCGGCATCGGCGAGGTCGACGACCTGATCCGCGGCGTCGAGCTGGGGATCGACACCTTCGACTGCGCGATGCCGACGCGTCTCGCCCGCCACGGCACGGCGCTGGTCGCCGACCCGGCCAGCCGCTTCAGGCTCGCGGTCGACCGGCCGGTGTTTGCGGCGGACCTCGCGCCGCTGGCAAGCGACTGCCCGTGCCCGGCCTGCGCGGGCGGGCTCTCCCGCGCCTACCTGCACCACCTCGCCCGCACGGGCGAGCAGACGGGCGGGCACCTGCTGACACTGCACAACCTGACCTTCATCGCCACCCTGATGTCGCGTCTGCGGACCGCGATCATCGACGGCTGCCTGCCGGCGGTCGCGCGCGCCCTGCGCGAGGGCGATTCGCCGTTCGGGGTCGGCGGCATGCCCGTGCCCCGAACGGGGTGCGCCGGCCGACGGGAAGGCTCATGAGCCTTCCCGTCGGCCGGGTGCATGCACCCGGCCGAACAGCACCCGGGAGTCCATCGAAGCCTGCCCCGCTCGATCCGGCGCTCGCGGACCCCACGCGTGGCGTCCTGCGGTGAGCGCTACGCCGTGTTGCTGTTGATCAGGTCCGTCAGTTGCTGCAAGGCGTTCGGGAAATCGCGGGAGAAGCTATCGGGATGCCGTAGCTGGACCGTGCCGTTGGATTGCAGCGAGAGCACGACCACCACGATCACGACCGCGATCACCAGGCCGGCGATCAACCCCGCGGCGATGCGGCGGCGGTTGACCGGCGAGCGCTCCGGCTCGGGCTCCGGCTCGCGCCGCGGCTGCCCCTGGCGCGGCTGGCGTGGCGTGACGCCCGCGACGCGGGTGCGCGGGTCGTGGGCGACGGCGGTCTGCGCGGTCGCGCCGGCGGGCGGGACGATCGCCGTGCCGGCCCCCGGTGCGATGCCGCGCGCGCCCTCCTGCAGCGCGCGCGCCATCTCGGCGGCGGTGGGGTAGCGCTGACGCGGATCGATCCGCAGCGCGACATCGACCGCTTCGGCCAGTTCCGGCGACACCGCGGCGACGAGGTCGTCGAGGCTTGCCGGCGGCTCGCGCTGCTGCTTGATCGCGAGCTCGGTGAGCGAGGAGCCCTCGAACGGCAGGCGGCCCGCGAGCAGCTGGTATGTCACGACACCGAGCGCGTAGATGTCGGCGGGCGGCCCGGCCTCCTCGCCGCGGCCCTGCTCGGGAGCGAGGTAGGCGGCGGTGCCGAGCACCGATCCGATCTGGGTGATGCTCGATTGCTCAGTGGCCTTGGCGATACCGAAGTCGGCGAGCTTGACCACCCGGTCGGTGCCGAGCAGCAGGTTGCCCGGTTTGACGTCGCGGTGCACGACGCCCTTGCGGTGGGCGTAGTCGAGCCCGGCGCAGGCCCCAAGCACGATCGGCAGCGTCTCCTCCACGGTCAGCCAGCCCCGGTCGCGCAGGATCTCGGCGCAGGACTGGCCGTCGATGTACTCCATCACGATGTAGTGCTGGTCGCGGCGTTCGTCGAGGCCCGAGTCGAACACCTGCACGATGTTTGGATGGATCAGCCGCGCCGCGGCGAGCGCCTCACGCTGAAAGCGCGACACGAACGCCGGATCGGCGGCGAGGTGCTCGGCGAGCAGCTTCACCGCGACGTAGCGCTCCAGGCGCTCATCGAATGCCAGATGCACCGTCGACATGCCGCCCGATCCGAGCCGGCTCTCGATCCGGTAGCGACCGGCGACGGTGTTCTCGCGCGCCATCAGTTGCCCACGCTTGCGGCGCCCGTGTCGGTGCCGGTGCCGCCGGTGCCGGTACCCCCGCCGCCGATGCCGCTCGAGGACGTGCTGCCATCGCAGGCCGGTGTGCCGCCACCGACGCCGGTGGTCGAGGTGCAGGTCGAGCCGGTGCCGCCGGTCGCCCCGGTCTGGCTCGTGGAGGTCGATGTGGAGCTCGACGTCGTGGTACTCGTGGTGGTGCTCGTCGTGCTCGAGGTCGTCGTGCTCGAGGAGCCGGTCGAACCGGTCGGTCCGGTCGGGCTGCTCGAGCCGCTTGTCGGGCCGGTCGTCGAGTTGTGGCACTGGCGCTGCTCGTCGGAAGCCACGGCGATCATCGCCTTCTGGAGCTGCGCCAGCAGCTTCGCGTTGATGCTCTCGGGCAGGTTGTCGAAGTCGTCGTTGGCCTTGGCCACGTAGGCGGCTGCGAGCGTGCAGTCCGGGGTCGAGAAGGCGAGTTGGATGTTCGCCAGGTCGTCGTGCAGCGTGGCGGCGCTGTCTGACGGGATCAGCCCGACGCCCGAGCCGCAGGCGCTGAGCAGCGCGGCCGCCGCGAGCGCGACGCCGGCCAGCCGGAGCACCCTCATTGACCGTGCTCCAGCCGCTGCGCGAGCGAGTCCGGCAGGCGAGCGGCACGGATCGCCCCGGCCGCACCGGAAATGTCGTATTCGGAGCGAAGGTAGGTGGCGGTCAGAGCGACCGTGTCGAGCAGCAGCCAGGCCGCGCGCGGATCGCCGTCGCGGGGCTGGCCGACGCTGCCCGGGTTCAGCAGCCATTCGCCGTCGCGCAGGTCGAGCAGGCTGTCGGCCCGGCGCGTCTCGCCCGTCGCCGGCCGCCCCTCGAGCCGCTCGAACGAGAGCGCCACATGCGAATGGCCGAGCAGGTTGAGGCGATGGCTCGTGGCGTCAAAGCACAGCTCGGCGAGCAGCGCGGAGAGCACGTACTCCCAGACCTCGTCGCGCGGACTGGCGTGGTAAAGCCCGATGTCCTCGCGCACCGCCGACGGGCGCAGCGCCGCGAGGAACTCGCGGTTGGGCTCCGTGATCACGTCCTGCGTCCAGCGCACCGCGATCGCCGCGCCGCGCGAGAAGTCGTCCAGGGGGATCTTGCCGGCGACGGCGAGGTCATGGTTGCCGGCCAGGCACAGGTCGGTGTGCTCGCGCGCGAGATCGACGCAGGCGTCC
Source organism: Solirubrobacteraceae bacterium (assembly GCA_049517155.1). GTDB lineage: Bacteria > Actinomycetota > Thermoleophilia > Solirubrobacterales > Solirubrobacteraceae > Palsa-513. The sequence goes on along the minus strand of JBEKSK010000018.1, from coordinate 6,088 downwards.
GGGTCGGCCCCGTAGCCGACGAGGTCGCCGAGGCACCACACCTGCGCGACGGACGCGTCGACTATGTCTCTGAGAACCGCCTCGAAGGCTTGGCGGTTGCCATGTATGTCGGAGATGATTGCGACCTTCATTTGTTGCTGTGGAGGAGCCCACGGCGCGGGAAGCAACACGCAGTCTTGCAGCCGACGCGCTCGCGCGAGGCGCTGGATGCGATCCTGCGCCGTGGCGCTGCAGACCGAATAGCGTGCCGGAGGTGGCTCCCGAGCGCAATCGCACGCAGGAGCGCGGCGGCTGGATCGCGGCGCTCGCGACGGCGCTCGGCGCGGCCGAGCTGGCGGTGCTCGCGCTGCGCCCGCGGCACGGCGTGATCGCAGCCACGCCGGTCGATCCGCTCGCCCACTTCGACGCCCGCGACATCGCCCGGGCACGGCGCTACGGCCGCGGCCAGCTGGCGCTCGCCGGGGCGGGGGCCGCGGCCGAGACGACGCTGCTTGTGTGGCTCGTGCGACGCGATCGCGCCAGCAGCGGCGAAGGCGGCACGCTCGGGGCGGTCGCCGTGAACGGCGCCGCGCTTTCGCTCGCGCTGCTGGTCGCGCCACTGCCGTTTGGCGCGTGGATGCGCGTGCGGGCGCTGCGCGCCGGTCTCGCGACCCAGTCCTGGCGCGGCTGGAGCGGCGACATCGCCCGCACCGCGGCGCTCGGCGCGGGCTTCGCGGCTGCGGCAGCGGTGATCGTCGCAGCGTTGATGCGCCACTACGGCGAGGACTGGTGGAAGGCCGCTTCAGCCGGCAGCGTCGTCGTGGCCGTTGTCGTCACGGTCGCCGCGCCGGTGGTCCTCGATCCGATCTTCAACGATTTCGTGGCGCTGCCCGAGGGCGAGTTGCGCCGCGAGGTGCTGGAGCTCGCGCAGCGTGCCGGCGTCAGCGTCGGCGAGGTCTTCGAGATCGATGCCAGCCGGCGTACGAGCGCCGCCAATGCGTACGTGAACGGCCTGGGCGCAAGCCGGCGCGTCGTGCTCTACGACACCCTGCTCTCGAGCTTCACGGCGCCCGAGGCGCGCTCGGTGGTCGCGCACGAGTTGGCGCACGTGCGCTACCGCGACGTGCCGCGGCTGCTCGTGTACCTGGCGGCGGTCGCGCCGGCGGGGACCCGCGCGGTGGCTCGCCTCGCGGAGCGCCTGGAGCGCTCGAGCGCGCCGGGCCTGCCCGCGCTCGCCCTGTCCGGTGCCGTTGTCTCGGGGGCCCTCGGCGTCGTCACGCGCCAGCTCTCGCGGGCGATCGAGCGCCGCGCCGACGCCTTCGCGCTCGCGCTGACCGGGGATCCGGACGCGTTCGTCTCCTTCGAGCGGCGGATCACGGCGCAGAACCTCGCGGACCCGGCTCCGCCCCGCTGGTTGTCGGCGCTGATCGGCACGCACCCGCCGATCGTCGAGCGGATCGGCATCGCGGACGCCTTCCGCGCCGGCGCGCGCCCTACTCGTCCAGGTCGCCGGAGGAGCCTTCGGACTCCGGCAGATTCCTGATCCCCTCGCGGGCCTGCCAGCGCGAGTAGTTGTCCTCGAGCGCCGTCATCAGCTCCTTCATGAAGCGCGGTGACAGGCTCACGCGGGACACGATGATGCCCGGGACCTCGCTGGCCTCGACCTCGTGGTCGACGCGCGCGAAGGTGATCGTGAACTCGTAGTCGGAGTGGCTGACGTTGGCGAAGTTCGCGTAGACGCCGGCCATCATCTCGGGCGAGACCTGAATGTTGATGTGGCGATCGCTGCCGCTGGGTTCGGTGCTCACGTGAACGCTCGGCATCCGGGGCTCAGGCTCATGGCGAACTAGTATCGCAGCCGTGCAGGTCGTGGTCATCTCGATCGGGCGCCTGCGTGCGCCCTACGTCGACGACGTCGAGCACTACACAAAGCTGCTCGGTCACTACACCCGCCTCTCGCAGATCGAGCTGCGCGATCCGCCGGGGCGTGATGCAGGCGTCGAGCGCCTCGCCGCGAGGCTGCCGCGCGGCGCCTTCACCTCGCTCCTGGCCGCCGACGGCGAGCGCTTCGACAGCCTCGCCTTCGCTCGATTCATCGAGCGCCGTCGGGACTCCGGCCGCGATCTGGTGTTCGTGATCGGTGGCGCGCACGGGCTCGAGCTGCCGGCGGCCGAGCACCGGCTCTCGCTCGGTCCGATGACGCTTCCTCATCAGCTGGCGCGCGTCGTCCTGCTCGAGGCGCTGTTTCGCGCGCACCGGATCATCGCGGGGGAGCCCTACCACTACTGAGGCTCCACGCGGGCGGCGCCCCGCACGACGTAGGCTCCCGCGGGTGACGCCTCTGGAGACACTGCACGATGCGATCCGCGCGGCCGCGGTCGCGGTGGCCGGCGAGGCGGGGGTGGGGCTCGAGGCCGTCAAGCTCGAGATTCCCCCGCGCGCGGAACTCGGGGACTATTCGACCAACGCCCCTCTGCTGCTCGCCCCGCGCCTGGGGGCGCCGCCGCGTGAGGTGGCGGCGCGGCTGGCCGGCGAGCTCGCGGCGAGCCTCGGCGAAGCGCTCGATCGCGCCGAGGTCGCCGGACCGGGCTTTCTGAACCTGCACCTGCGCGACGGCTGGTACGCCGGGGCGCTCGAGTCGGTGCTCGCGGCGGGGGAGCACTACGGAGCCGCGACGCTCACGGCCCCGTTGGCGATCGATGTGGAATTCGTCTCGGCCAACCCGACCGGGCCGCTGCACATCGGCCATGCGCGCCAGGCGGCCTACGGAGACGCGCTGTCGCGGATCCTCGCCTACCGCGGCTACGCGGTGACGCGCGAGTACTACATCAACGACTACGGCAGCCAGGTGACGAAGCTTGGCGAGTCCGTGCGCGCACTGGCGCTCGGTGAGCCGGTCGCCGCGGACGGATACCACGGAGACTACGTGGCGGGGCTGGTGGCGCCGGCGCGCGCCCTCGAACTCGACCTCGAGACGCTCGCGCGCGAGGCCTGCGATGCGTGCCTGGAACTGATCCGCGCCTCGCTCGAGCGCTTCGGTGTGCGCTTCGACATCTGGTTCTCGGAGCGCTCGCTGCACGAGGCCGGAGCGGTCGAGCGCGCGCTTGACGCGCTGGCGGGGCGCGGTGAGACCTACACCACCGACGGGGCGCTGTGGCTGCGCACCAGCGCCCACGGCGACGACAAGGACCGGGTACTGGTGCGCTCGAGCGGCGAGCACACCTACTTCACCTCCGACATCGCATACATGCAAGACAAGCGATCCCGCGGCTACGACCGCCTCGTCTACGTCTGGGGAGCCGACCACCACGGCTACATCGCGCGGATGAAGGCCGCCTGCGTTGCCCTTGGCGGGGATCCCGACTCCCTGGAGATCGTGATCCAGCAGTTCGTGCACCTGCTCGGGGTCGAAGGGCGCACGGCGATGTCCAAGCGCGAGGGCGAGTACGTGACGCTCGACGAGCTGGTGGACGAGGTTGGCGTCGACGCCGCACGCTTCTTCCTGCTCGCACGGTCGCACGACACGACGGTCGAGGTGGACCTTGACCTTGCTGCCCGTGAGAGCGCCGAGAACCCCGTCTACTACGTGCAGTACGCACATGCGCGAATCGCCTCGATCCTCGACCGCGCCGGCTCGCGTCGCGTCGCCTCGGCGCTCGAGCAGATCGCCCCGGTCGAGCCGTTGCACGCATCCGAGCGGGCGCTTTTGCGCTGCCTGTTGAGCTTCCCGGCCGAGCTGGCAGACGCCGTGGAGCGTCGCGCGCCGCACCGCGTCGCCTCCTACGCGCTTGCGCTCGCGCAGTCGTTCACCGCCTTCTACCGCGACTGCCACGTGCTCGGCGTCGAGCCGCGGGAAACCGAGTCATGGCGGCTCGCGCTCTCGCTCGCTGCGCGGCGCACGATCGCCTGCGCGCTTGATCTGCTCGGCGTCAGCGCGCCGGCGCAGATGTGATCAGGGCTCGAAACGGGCGAGGTCCGCGTCAAGGCGCGCGTTGTCGGCGGCGCTGAGCGCGTCGGGCTGGCCGGCGGCGCCGGCGCCCGCCCGGCGGTTTCGCCGCCAGCGCGGCAGTAGCAGCGCGACGATCACGATCGCCGCCAGCACGGCGGCGATCGGGATCAGGTAGAACTCGACGTTGAAGCCGCGGTCGGGCGGCAGCGCGAGTACGGCGTCGCCGTACTCGACGACCAGCCTGGCCTTGATCGTGGCCGCGGTGTCGCCGGCGTCGATCAGCTGCTGGATGTAGGCCTTCTCCTGCTGCGCGGCGGGGGAGTCGGCTTCCTGCAGCGGGATGCCGCAGGTCACGCACATCACCTGCTGCTCGATCGCGACCAGCGAGGTGCGCGCCGTCACCGCCGACGCCGGCGCGGCGACCGCCAGCGAGAGGAGCAGCACTGCCGCGAGCGCCGCGCGCCTCACGTGCGGGCCGCCTCGTCGATCCAGTGCGTGAGCCAGGACTGTGTGGTGATCTCGCCGCGTGAGATGGCGACGACCTGGAGGTTGCGGTTCAGCACGAAGGTCTCCGGCAGCGCATCCGTGCCGTAGGCCTCCGCGAACGACCCGTCGATGTCGCGCAGGTTCGGGTAACTCAGCTCATAGGTACCGATGAACTGCTGCGCGCCGCCGCTCAGATCCTTGTAGTCGATCCCGAGCACCGTGCCGTCGCCGCTCGCTGCGAGCTGGCGCTGCGCCCGCTCGATCAACGCCGCCTCGGCGGTGCATGTCGAGCACCACGACGCCCAGAAGTTCAGAACCACCACCTTCCCGCGCCAGCGCGTCAGCGACGCTGTCGTGCTGCCGACGCGATCGAGCACGGGGAGCAGACGCTGCGCCTGCGGCGCCGCGGGGTGTCGCCCCGCCGCCAGCGCCTCATCCAGCGCCCGGCTCGCCCCCTGTTGAGTGAGCCCGTAAACGAGCACGGCGACAGCCGCCGCGGCGACGGCGACGACGATCGCTGGAACGAGCTTGCGTCGCACCCGCCAAACCCTAGACCGATACGATCCCCGGCGATCCGGCGGGATTAGTTCATCGGTAGAACGCGAGCTTCCCAAGCTCGAGAGACGGGTTCGATTCCCGTATCCCGCTTCGTATAATTACCTGCAAATCAGTGGTTTTTGGCGTTTTCGTTGTCTCAATCTTGTCGCAATTCGGCGAGCAAGATGCCTCTGAAGAGCGCGTTGCTGACGCTCGGATGACTTGGCTGAGAGGCGGTCCACGGGGCACCGAGGCCCTCTTCGCGCGCGATGCGGCGAGGCCACTTGTGATCGCCTTCCACGCGAAAGGGGTCACGCGGTTCCCTTGACGTACGTGACTCCTTTGACTGGGCCAAGCGAGCGTCTCGATCGGCGAGGCCCAGGGTGCTGCTGCTCGACCAAAGGAGGCACCTGATGAGCGCCCGGCGAGACGACTCCTATCATGCGCGAGCGGTCGCGTGGGGCGACAGCGGTTTGGTGGCGTTGTTAGTTGGGTGGGCGTCCGCCGGTGGTGCGGGTGATGGTGTTGGCGGTGTTGCGGAGGGTGTGGAGGTAGTTTTGGATCTCGTTGGTGGTGAGGGGTTGGTCGTAGCCGAGCAGGATCAGGCCGGTGACGAGTTCGGCGCGGTGGTCGAAGATCGGGGCTTGGATGTTGTTGACGTGGTAGGTGCGGTCGGGTTCCAGGTCGGTGAGGGTGTGGTGTTCGTGGCCGAGTTGGAGTACGAGCTGTTGGAGCTGGGTGTTGAGTTCGGGTGAGCGGGGGTCTTGGGCGAGCTGGCCCATGAGCATCCCGATCTGTTGGCGGGTGGGTGTTTCGAGCTCGATCGTGTAGCCGCGCTGACCGGCGAGGGTGGCGGCGGTCATGTAGTTGTCGCGGTCTGTCTGGGTGGCGTCGGGTCCTAGCCGGTCTAGCCACGCTTGCTGCTGTTTGGGGTCGAGGTAGGGGACGCCGAGTAATGCAAGGGGGGGCATGAAGGGCAGGCGGGTGCCGACGCGCGGGCGCATGTAGAGACGGTCCGCGCGGCCGGCCTCGGCGGCGATCAAAAGATGCTCGCCGGCGATCGTGCCGCAGATCACCTCGAGTTGGAGCTGTTGTGCGAGTTCTTCGATGGCGTGGCGCGCGAGTTTGATCGCGGGG
>JBEKSK010000017.1:0-17715 GCA_049517155.1 Solirubrobacteraceae bacterium | reverse complement strand
GCCTCGCGGCGGTTGCGCTGCTCGAGCGCCCGTTCGCGTCCCCCGCCCGGGGCCTGGCGCAGCTCGCCCGCCGCCGCGCTCCAAACCCGACCGGCGCGTGTGACCGCGATCCCGCCGAAGTCCTCGCGCAGCGCCGCCAGGTCCTCGACGACCCAGGTGTCCGCGAGCAGCCGCGCAGCGACCGCCAGCGCGCTCTGCTCGCCGCTCAGCAACTCGATCAGCGCGCGGGCGCCCGCGACGGGCGGCGCGCCCGGCGGCGGCGCCGGCGCGCCGCGTGCAATCACGAGGGCACGCGCGCCCTCCTCGCCGGCGCGCTCGACGACCTCGTGGGCCTGCGCGCGATCGGCGACGACCGCGGCGCCGAGCGAGCCGCCAAGCGTCGCGGCGAGCGCGAGCTCGTATCCCGCTTCGACGCGCAGCGCGCCCTCGAGCGCGTCGGCGGAGGAGCCGGCAGCGGCGTGGCTGCGCAGGAACTGGTTGACGCCGGCGAGCTGCGCACCGACTGCGGCCGCCTCGCGGCGCGCTTCCTCGGCGGCCCGTTCGGCTTCACGCAGAGCCGTTCGCGCCGCCGCCACAGCGGCCTCGGCGACGACGCTCTCGCTCGCGCGGGCGTCGCGCTCGTGTGCGAGTCCTTCGATCGCGGCCGCGGCCGCGCGGCGCGCGGACTCGAGCTGTTCGAGTTCCCCGGCGAGCTGCTCCTCGCGGCGGCGGTCGAGCTGCTCGAGCTCGGCGTCGAGCTCTTCGATCCGGGCCGTGCCGGACTGCGCCTCGACGCCGCTGCGCGCGCGCAGTTGCTCGAGTTCGCGCTCGCGACGCTCGCCGCGGGCCTCGAGCGTCGCGGAGAGCGCTCGTGCCTGTTCCAGCCGCATCTGGATCCGCTCGCGCGCGGAGCGCGCAGCGAAGGCGCGCCCGGCGATCGCGTCGTGGCGCTCGCTGCGCTGCGCGAGCGCCTGCTCGGCCTGCTCGCGGCGGAGGGCCACCTGCTCGATCTGGCCCTCGAGCGCAGCTCGCTCCGCCCGCACACCGGCGACGGCTCCCTCGGTCGCTGCAAGCCGGGCGCGGCGCACACGCAGCTCCTCGCGGGTGATCGCCCAGCGCGCCTGCAGCGACTGATGTTCCAGGCGCTCGTGCAGCTCGGCCGCCTCTGCCTGGCGTTTGAGCGGGCGCAGGCGCGCGCGAGCCTCGCGTTCCACGTCGAGTGAGCGGTCGAGGTTCTCCTGGGTGCGCTCGAGCTTCAGCTGGGCGCGGCGGCGGCGCTTGCGGTGCTTGCCGAGGCCCGCCGCCTCCTCGATCAGCAGCCGGCGGTCGCGCGGCTTGGAGGTCACGATCGCCTCCACCCGGCCCTGCGAGATCACCGAGTGCGCCTCCTTGCCGAGTCCGGTATCCGAGAGCAGCTCGAGCACGTCGATGAGGCGGCAGTGCGCCCCGTTGAGGCGGTACTCGCCCTCCCCCGCGCGGTTGTAGCGGCGCAGGATGGAGACCTCGGCGGCGCCGTCGGCGATCGTCGCGTCGCTGTTGTCGAGCACCAGCTCGACCTCCGCCTCGCTGCGTGCCTGGATGCCGTGCCCGCCCGCGAAGATCACGTCCGCCATCGATTGGCCGCGGACGGCGAGCGGCGACTGCTCCCCGAGCGCCCACAGCACCGCGTCGGTGATGTTGGACTTGCCGGACCCGTTGGGCCCGACGATCACACTGACGCCCTCGCCGAACTCCAGCCGCGTGCGGTCGGGGAAGGACTTGAAGCCCTTGATCGTGATCGACTTCAGATGCACGGCAGGCTCACTCCGCCGCCGGCGGCGAGGGGTGACGCGCATCCGCCACGGCGTCGAGCGCGCGCCGCGCGGCATCCTGCTCGGCGAGCTTCTTGCTGCGCCCAGAGCCCTCCGCGACCGGTGCACCGCCGACCATGGCGGTCACCGCGAAGGTCCGCTCGTGCGGCGGACCAGACTGCTCGGTGACCTCGTAGAGCACGGTCTCGCCGCCACGGGCGAGCCGTTCCTGCAGCGCCGACTTGAAGTCGACGGGGCGCTCCAGCGCCTCCTCGATCTGCTCGGCGAAGGCCTCGGCGACCGCGGCCGAGGTCCGCTCGAAGCCCGCGCTGAGATAGCAGGCGCCGATCACCGCCTCGATCACCGACGCCAGCACCCGCTCGGTCTCCACCACGGCGGTCGCGCCCGCCGGCGTGCCCGGCGGCGCCGCCGCGCGCAACAGCTCCGCCACCCCGAGCTGCTCCGCCACCGCACGGCAGGCCGGGCCGGAAACAGCCTGGGCGCGGATCTTTGTCAAGCGACCCGCGCCGAACTGTTCGGCCTCCAGCCGCGGATACAGATGCGCGGTGACCGACAGGGCGAGGACGCTGTCGCCCAGGAACGCAAGCCGGGCGTAGGAGTCGCTGCGGCGCGCGGTCCAGGAGGCGTGCGTGAAGACCTGCCGATAGAGGTCCTCCGGCAGCTCCTGGAGCAGTTCGCGTAGACGCTTCAGCGGTCAGCGTCGTGTGAGAGGACGAAGTCGATAGCCGACTCGACGGTCAGCAGCTGGGCCGCCTGCTCGTCGGAGATCTTCACGCCGTAGGTGTCGTCGAGCTCCTGCACGAGCGTGTAGAGGTCCAGCGAGTCCGCCGCGAGATCCTCGCGAAACCGGGTCGACGGGGTGATCGTCGCCGGGTCGAGCTCGAGTTCGTCGGCTAGATGCGCCCGGATCATGTCAAGCACCTGTTCGCGGGTCATGGATCTCCGCCCAGCACCGTATCGTCCGTCACGGACAACAGGTCATGGCGGCGCAGCGCCCCGGCGGCCTCGAGCGCGCGGTGCGTGCGACCCACCAGATCCTCCTCCGCACCCCGGCGCGCACGCACGATCGCCCGCGCGATGCCGTGCCGCGTGAAGCTCCCGTGGGCCAGCACGCCAAGCTGTCGCAGGCCGAGCAGATACGCGCCGCCCTGGCGCTCGGGGTCGATCTCCTCGCGAAACGCGCGCAGCCCGGTCTGTAGCAGCATCCCGCCGACGCGTCCGCGCACGGAGGCCTCCGCGACGTCGCGAATCGCGCCGAGCGTTGCCTGCGAGACACCCTCCACGAGCTTCAGCGCGACGTTGCCGGTGAAGCCGTCGGTCACCACGACGTCGGCAACCCCCTGGGTGAGGCCGCTGCCTTCGACGTTGCCGATGAAGACGAGCGCGTCGCTGCCGGCGCACTGTGCCGCGAGCCGTGCATGGGTCTCGAGCACCAGCTGGCTGCCGCGCTCCGCCTCGGAGCCATTCGAGAGCAGGCCGACGCGCGGGCGGGCGACGCCCAGCATGGCGCTGGCGTAGGCGGCGCCCATGAAGGCGAACTGAACGAGGATCTCGGGCCGCACGTCGGCGTTGGCGCCGACGTCGAGCAGCGTCACAGGGCGCCCCGGAACCGGCAGCGTCAGCGCCAGCGCCGGCCGGTGCACGCCCGGCGCGCGCCGGATCGCCAACTGCCCGGCGACCAGTGCCGCGCCGGTGGAGCCGTTGCACACAAGCGCCTGGGCGCGCCCTTCGGCGACGGCCCGCGCCGCCTGCACGATCGAGGCGTGCGGCGTGCCGCGGACGGCGCGAACGGGGTCCGGGTCCTTCGCGATCGAGACCGGGGCGTCCACGATCTCGATCCCGCTGACAGCCTCGCCAAGCTGGGCTGCGGGTCCGAACAGCAGGATCTCGACGCCCTGCTGCGCGGCTATCCTCGCCCCCGCCGCGACCTCACCCGGTCCGAGATCGGCGCCGTTGGCGTCGACCGCGACAACCGTCATGCCTAGTGCTCCACTCCCACCCTGGTCAGCCTGCTCGGGCGCTCGGGCTGCTCCGGGCCGCTCACCTAGTGGTCGTGCTCGTGGTCGTGCTCGACCGGCGCGAGCACCTCGCGCCCGGCGTAGGTGCCGCAGACCGGGCACACGCGGTGGGGCCTGCGCGGGCTGTGACAGCGCGGGCAGGCGTTCAGGGTCGGGGCAACGATCTTGTGCTGCGAGCGTCGCTTCGCGGTGCGGCTGTGGGATTGCTTCTGCTTGGGAGCCTGCATACGCGGGCAAGCCTACCAGCCGGGCGCGGCGCTCACGCGCCGGGGCAGCGCCGCCCGTCCTGGCGCTCCGGGGTGACGATCACGACATCCCAGGCCAGGCCGACCTTCGCGAGTCCCCTGATCACCAGTGCCGAGAGATCCAGCTGGCCGCGGCCGAGGCCGTGCACCGCCGAGCGCGGGAAGGCGTGGTGGTTGTTGTGCCAGGACTCTCCGAACGACAGCGGCGCAAGCCACGCCAGGTTGGTCGAGCGGTCCGAGGTCTCGAAGTCGCGGTTGCCGAAGTAGTGGCAGAGCGAGTTGATCGAGAAGGTGACGTGGTGGAGCACGAGGATCCGCACGGCGCCGCCCCAGAGAAGCCCGGTCAGCCCGCCGTCGAGCGTGCCGCCGGTGATCGCCCAGCCAAGCCCGAACGGGATCGCGAGCCCGGCCAGCACCCAGACGATGAACGTGCGATCGACGAAGCGCACGACCGGGTCGGCGAGCAGGTCCGGGGCGTAGCGCGCCTCGTTCGCCATGCCGCCGGCGAAAACCCAGCCGAGGTGGGCGTGCCAGAGGCCGCGGAGCGCACCCATCACGCCGCCCGCGAAGTTGACGTGCGGGCTGTGCGGGTCGCCCTCCTCGTCGGAGTAGGTGTGGTGCTTGCGATGGTTGGCGACCCACTCGATCGGCGGTCCCTCGATCGCCATGCAGCCAAAGATCGTGAACAGCGCGCGGATCGCCGGCGTCGTCTCGAACGCCCGGTGTGTCAGCAGTCGATGGAAGCCGATCGTGATCCCCAGGCCGGTTGGGACGTAGCACAGCACGAACACGATGACGTCGTAGAAGTGCAGCACGCTGCCCCAGGCGAGGGGAATGGCGACCGCCAGCGCAACCACCGGCAGCAGCGTGACGATCGCCGTCGCGATCCGGTCGGCCCGGTCGTGGCTGCTCGGCGGCTGGAACTCCCCGGGAGGCGCCGCGAGCACGGCGGGCGCCTGGCGAGTGGTTATAGGTCGGGGTTCGGTGACTGCCAACGGTGTTCCACGCGTACCACCAACCCCACGGCAGGGCCTGTGGATCCCGGCGGACTCCTGGACGCGGCGCGGACGCCGGACGGCGTGCGCGGGGCGCTGCTTGAATCATCACACACTCGTCGGCGCGAGCGCGCGTGCATCCGGAGGCTCTACCCATTGCGGTTCGGGTGGGTGCATGCACCCACCCGCGAGTCGGCGCATGCGCCGACTCGAAAAGCCTCCTGCGGGCTAGGACAGATCGAGCTCGCGCAGCTTCGCCCAGCGCGGGTCGGGCTCGCTGTCGTGGCGATGGTCGTCGCCGGCGCTGGCGAGCGCCACGGCGCACACCGGACACAGCCCCCGGCAGCCCGCGTCGCATAGCACCTGGTCGGGCGCCGCGAGCGCGACGGCGTCGTGGACCCATGAGCGCACGTCGAGCAGCTCGCCCTGCACGTAGGGGCTGTCCAGCTCCTCCCCGCCACCGGGGACCTCGACCTCGCGCGCGTCGACCTCGAACTGTGGCTGCGCGTCTTCGAGGCAGCGCATGCAGGGCCCCTGCAGGGCGGCGGTCAGTCGCAGCCGCAGCGCGTAGCCCCCGCCCGTCGTGCGCGAGACGTCCACGATCACCGGCGCGAGCTCCGGCAACACGCGGTAGGTCGTGCCCGCCAGCTCCAGCGGGTCCTGCACGACGTCCAGCTCCAGCCGGCGTCCCTCGCCCGAGCCGAGGCGCAGGCCACCGAGGTCGAACAGGTCTGCCTTCACCGCGCGCGGAGCTCGCGTTTGAGGACCTTGCCGGTCGCGTTGCGCGGCAGCACGTCGACGAACACGACGTCACGGGGAACCTTGAAGCGGGCAAGGTTGTCGCGCACGTGGCTGCGCACCGCGTCCTCGGTCAGTCCGGCGCCGGGGGCCGGCACGACGAACGCTTTCAGCCGCTGGCCGAATTGCTCGTCGGGCACGCCGATCACCGCCACGTCATCGATGCCCGGGTGCTCGGTGAGAAGGTCCTCGACTTCGCGGGGGAAGACGTTCTCGCCGCCGGAGACGATCATGTCGTCGTCGCGCCCGGAGACGAACAGGTTGCCCTTCGTGTCGAGGTAGCCGACATCACCGGTCGCGATCAGGCCGTCGATCGTCGGCTTGCCGCCACCACCCGTGTAGCCGTCCATCACCATCTCGTTGGCTGCGAAGATCCGCCCGGTCCGTCCGGGCGTCGTAATCGGTGCGTCCTCGTCGTCGAACAGCGCCACGACCGTTCCGCGCGGCGGCGTGCCGGCCGTCCCGGGAGCGCTGCGCAGCTGCGCCGGCGAGGCGATCGTCGCCCAGGCGACCTCGGTGGTGCCATAGAGGTTGTAGAGCACATCGCCGAAGGTGTCCATCACATGCAGCGCAAGATCGCCCGGGAGCGCCGAGCCGCTGACGGCGATCACGCGCAGCGAGCTTGTGTCGTAGCGCTTGATCACCTCCGGCCCGAGCTCGAGGATCCGCGTCAGCATCACCGGCACGACGACCAGCGCGCTCGGCCTCCAGGTCGCGATCGCGGCGAGCGTCGCCTCGGGCTCGAAGCGGCGCTGGAGCACGAGCGTCGAGGACAGTGCGAGCGCCATCGTGAAGTGCCCGTAGCCCCAGGAGTGAAACAGCGGCGCCGCGATCAGCGTCGTCTCGCGCGCCCGCAGCGGGATGCGCGAGAAGAACGCGGCGGCCGGGTCGAGGCTGCGCGGCTGGCGGCGGGAGGCGCCCTTGGGGGAGCCGGTCGTGCCGGAGGTCAGGATCACCACGCGCCCGCGGTCGTGCGGCGGGGAGAGCGACGCCGTGGAGGAGGACGCGATCAGATCGTCGATGCTTGTGTGCGCCGCCCGCGGCGAGTCCTGCCAGGCGATCACGTTCGTGCGCCCGGCGCCCGCGGCGGCGCAGAGGTCGCTGAACTCCTCGTCGTAGATGAGCACGCGCGGGTCCTCGTTCGCGCAGACCTCGGCGATCTGGGGCCCGGCGAACGACGTGTTCAGCAGCAGCAGCGTCGCGCCGAGCTTGGAGGCCGCGACCGAAGCCTCGACGAAGCCGCGGTGGTCGCGGCAGAAGATCGCGATCGAGTCGCCCTCGCGCACCCCCAGCTCACGCAGGCCGTGCGCCAGGGCGTTGGTCTGCGACTGCAGTTCGCCGAAGGTGATCGTGCCGCGGTCGTCGTGGATCGCCGCGCGATCGGGCGTACGCAGCGCCGAGATCGCGTAGCCGGTGGCGGGGGTCGGCCCCCAGCGCAGCAGCGTCAACCCGACGCGGGCCAGCTTGTCCGGGCGATCGGGACGCAACACGCCCGCGCGGGTCAGCGTGAGCCCCGTTCGCAGCGAGGTGTTGATACGCGCCAGGATCACGGCCGATATCCAAGCAGGTCGTCATTGCATCGGCCTGCGGCGAGCACCCGGCGGGCGCCTGGCGGCCTGTCCGGCCGTCTACGGCTAGGCGGCCGCGGACTCGTCGCGCCCGGCGAGGCGGTCGCGACCGCGCTGAACGGCGGCGATGAACTTCGAGAGGTTGATCTCGAGCGTGTTGAGAATTTCGTCGGCGTAGTCCTCTGCTCCGAGGCGGATCTCGCGCTCGCGCGCCTGTGCGTCCTCGACGATGTCCTCTGCGGCCCGCTCGGCAGCCTTCGTGACCTCCTCGTTGGAGACCAGGTGCTCCTGGCGCTCGCGAGCCTCCTTGACGATCCGCTCGGCTTCGCGTTTGGCCTCTGCCAGCATCTCCTGGCGTTCCTTGACGATCCAACGCGCCTGCTTGATCTCCTCGGGGATCGTGGCGCGCATCTGGTCGAGCAGATCGTAGATCTCCTCCTTGTCGACGCGCACCTGATCGGTCAGCGGAACCTGCTTGGCGTTGTGCACCAAGTCGTCAAGCTTGTCAATGAGAACGAGAACGTCCATGGCTACAGGGTAACGCGCATCCGAGGCGGCGCGCTGTCCTCACGAGTTTCGCGTTCGCCCGAGCTCTTCCTGCAAACGCCGCGCGACGTCTTCGTGCACGAGGCCCTCGATCCGCCCGCCGAACGTCGCCAGCTCCTTCACGCCGCTGGAGGAGACGAAGCTGAACTCCGGGCTCGCCATGATGTAGACCGACTCGATCTCGGGCGCCTGACGGCGGTTGAGCTGATTCATTTCGAATTCGTACTCGAAGTCGGAAATCGCGCGCAGTCCCTTGACGATCGCGCTGGCGCCGACATTGCGCGCGAACTCGACGACCAGCGTGTCGAACGGCTCGGCCCGCACGCCGTCGAGATGGGCGGTCGCGGCGGCGATGAATTCGAGCCGCTCGGACAGCCCGAACAGCGTCGTGGCGGACTTGCGCAGCGAATGAGCGACGACCGCCACGACCACCTCGTCGAAGAGCCCGAGAGCGCGCGTGATCACGTCCACGTGCCCGTTGGTGATCGGGTCGTAGGAGCCGGGACAGACGGCGATGCGGTGCTGTTCGCTCATGGTCTCGTCGTTTCGTGGATCCGGATCATCGTGTCGCCGTAGCGCCGCTCGCGGAAGATCGGCAGCGCCTCAAGCTCAAGCGGGGCGCGGCGGCCGGACTCGCTGACCACGCGCGCGCCGGCGCGCAGGACGCCGGGCAGTTCGCGCGAGAGGCCTTCGGCCAACGCCGGCGCCATCGCATATGGGGGGTCGAGGAACACCAGATCGTATTTGTCATCCCCGCGCAGTGCCGCGAGCGCGTCGCCACCGAGCACCCGCGAGCGCTCGCCAAGCCCGAGCGCCGCCAAGTTCGCCCGCAGCGCGACCAGCGCGCGCGGGGCCTGCTCGACAAAGGTCGCGCGCGCGGCGCCGCGCGAGAGGGCCTCGATCCCGAGCGCCCCGGAACCGGCAAAGAGGTCGAGCACGACAGCTCCTTCCAGCGGACCGAGGATCGAAAAGACCGCCTCGCGGACCCGACCGGCGGTCGGTCGCGTCGCACTGCCGCGCGCACTCGCCAGCCGCCTGCCGCCGAGTTCGCCCGCGATCACGCGCATCCGGGCCACCGTCGCGGCTGCGGCGCGGTCAGCCTCAACTCACGCCGCGATCGGGTGTGCCGCGATCTCACCGTAGAGCTCCGCGAGGCGGTCCGCGAGCAGCGCGTGCTCGGGCAGGGCAAGCTTCGGATCGGCGGCGATCAGCGCCGCGGCACAGGCGCGCGCGGACATCAGCAGCGCCTCGTCCTCGGGCAGCTGCGCGAGCGTGAAGCGGCCTGCGCCCGACTGCTTCGTGCCGACCAGCTCGCCCTCCTTGCGCAGGTGCAGGTCGATCTCCGCCAGCTCGAAGCCATCGTCGTGGCGCTCGAGCGCCTTCAGCCGGGGCGATCCCCTGGGGCCGCAGAGAAGGCACAGCGAGTCGTGCTCGCCGCGGCCGACGCGCCCGCGCAGCTGGTGAAGCTGCGAGATGCCAAAGCGCTCTGCGTTCTCGATCAGCATCACGGTCGCGTTCGGAACGTCGATCCCCACCTCGATCACGGTTGTGGCAACGAGAACGTCAGCCTCGCCGGCGGCGAACGCGGCCATCGCGGCCTGCTTCTCGCGGTGGCTGAGCTGCCCGTGCAGGAGCACGAGGCGGAAGTCGCGCAGCTCGCCGGCGCGCAGCCGCTCGAACTCCTCGGTCGCGGCGCGGGCCTGGGTGGAAGCGCCGAGGCCCTGCTCGAGCTCGCCCGCCTCGACGAGCGGGCAGACGACGAACGCCTGGCGCCCGGCGCGGACCTCCTCGGCGATGCGCTCGTAGGCGCGCACGCGCTCGCGCTCGCCGGATACGAGATGCGTCGCGGTGGCGCGGCGCCCGTGGGGGCGCTCGTGCAGGCGCGTCTGGTCCAGATCGCCGTACTCGCACAGGGCGAGGGTGCGCGGGATCGGCGTCGCGGTCATGTGCAGCACGTGTGGCGCGCGGCCCTCGGGCGCCTTGCCACGCAGGGCGGTGCGCTGGCGAACGCCGAAGCGGTGCTGCTCGTCGACGACCGCGACGGCCAGGGCCCGAAAGCGCACAGAGTCCTCGATCAGGGCGTGCGTGCCGACGATCAGCGAACACTCGCCGCCGGCGAGCCGCGAGAGGATCTCGGCGCGGCGCGCGGCGGGCGTGGATCCGGTCAGCAGGGCAAGCGTCGCCGGCTCGCCTCCGAGCAGGCGCTGGATCGTCGCGAAATGCTGCTCGGCGAGCGTCTCGGTGGGTGCCATCAGCGCCGCCTGATGGCCGTGCTCGACGGCCCGCAGCATCGCGAACAGCGCCACCACGGTCTTGCCGCTGCCAACCTCGCCCATCAGCAGACGCTGGGCTGGGCGCTCGCCTGCGAGCTCGCCGCGCAGCGTCGCGATCGCCGCCAGCTGGTCGGCGGTCAGCGTGAACGGCAGCTCGTGCTCGAGCCAGCGCTCGGTCAGGCTGGGCTCGCCGTCCAGCGCGAGCGCGCGCGCCCCCGAGTCCTCGCGCGCCCGCCGCGCAAGCAGGGCAAGCTGCACGAGCAGCAGCTCTTCGAAGGCGAGCCGCCGGCGCCCGGTCTCGACCTGTTCGGGACCGGACCCGAAGTGCATCGCCTCGAGCGCCGCCCCGCGGCCGGCCAGCGCCGTCCGCGCCAGCAGCCGGCCGGGCAGCGGGTCGACGACCTCGCGCAGCGCCGGGCGCTCAGCCGACACCAGGGCAAGGATCTGGGTACTCGAAAGCCCCTCGCTCGCCGCGTAGTGCGACACCTCCTCGGTGCTCGCGCCGGCCTCCTCGGTGGTGGCGTGATTGGCGACGCGAAAGCGTCCCCTCCCCTCGTATTTCCCATGCAGCACCAGGCGCGTGCCGGGCTGGTAGCGATTCACGAGCCACGGCTGGTTGAAGAATGTCGCCTGCATCGGGCCGGTGGCGTCGGCGACCGTAGCCTCGACCAGCGGCCGCATCCCGCGCCGGCGCACCGCTCGCGCGGCGATCGAACGAACCTCGACGAGTACCGTCGCCGTCTCCCCCGTCGCGAGCGCCGCAACCGTGCGCGCCTCGCGACGCGCCCGCGGCACGTGCTCGAGCAGGTCGCCGACGTTATGCAGGCCCAGGGCCTGCGCGCCCTCGGCGGCCTTGGGGCTGAGCTCCAGCGGGCGTGCCAGTCGCGAGGCGCGCGGCGTGTGCACGGCCGCTGCAAGCAGTGCTCCCCGCGGCGGCGCGGCCATCCCGGCAAACCCTCTCGGCGCCGCGGCCGTCTTGGATCTCGAGCTCATCGTCAAGCAATGATGATCCGCGCTGCGGTCACTATTCGGCCGACAGCAGCCACCAGTAGCTCGGCTGGCCGCCGTGGCGGTGCTCCAGCTCCACAGCGTCGGGCACCAGCGCCGCGATGCGCTCCGGGCTCAGCGGAGCGCCGGCACCGGCGATGCACGTGATCAGCTCGCTACCGTCGCCGAGGCTCGCCAGCACATGCGCGAGCGTGGACTCCGGATCCCCCCAGGCGACCAGCGACTCGCCGACGAAGCCGACCGCCTCGCCGATCGCGAAGCGGCCCTCGGCGTCGTCGCGGGCAGCCGGCGCCACCGAGCCGCTGCGCATGCGCCCGAGTGCCGCCACGATCGCCACCGCGTTCTCCGCCGCCCCCTTCGTCGGCGAGAGCGCGACGAGCGCTGCCAGCGCGGTCTGCTGGCTGCGCGAGGGCACGACGACGACCTGCTTCTCGGACAGCTCGGCGGCGCGCTCGGCGGCCATGATCACGTTCGGGCTGTTCGGCAGCACGACGACCTCTTCAGCGGCGACCGCATGGATCCCGGCGAGCAGCTCGTAGGTCGACGGATTGAGGGTCGGGCCGCCATCGAGGACGTGCGCGCCAAGGCTCTGAAACAGCGTTCCGATCCCGGGGCTTGCAACCACCGCGAGCACACCGCAGCGGGCGCCCTCGGCGAGCTGGCGGGCCCTCGCCGCGACCTGGGCGTGCATGTCCGCCACGTCGAGGTGCGAGACCTCGCCGGCCCCGGCCAGCACCGCGATCGCCTGCTCGGGCTGGTCGGTATGGACATGGATCTTCAGCGTGCGAGCGTCGCCAACGACCAGCACCGAGTCGCCCAGCGCCTCGAGCGCCTCGGTGAAACGGCTCGGCTGCAGCTCGCGCCCGGTGACGGCAAAGTTGGTGCAGTAGCGAAAGGTCGAGGAGAGGTGCTGCGGGTGAGTCACGCGCGCCGGCGCGTGGTGCTCGAGCGCCGGCGGATCGTCGCCCCGCAGGGCAGCCACGATGCCCGCGAAGATGACGACGAGCGCGTAGCCGCCGGCATCGACGACACCCGCGTCGCGCAGCACGGCGAGCAGGTCGGGGGTGCGCATCACCGAAGCCTCGCCTGCCGCCACCGCCCGCTCGAGCACGGCCGCGATCGCGTCGTCCTGCTCGAGCGGTGTGACCTGCGGGCCCAGGCGCGTGTCCGGCATGTGCGCGAGCTCCACCATCACGCGGTGGGCCATCTCGCGCACGACGGTGAGAATGGTTCCCTCGGCCGGCTCCCGCACCGAGGCGTAGGCGCGGTCGGCGGCACTGGCGAGCGCGGCGCCGATCAGCGTCGGGTCGATCAACTCGCCTGGCCGGCTGAACAGCTCCTCCGCCGCGCCGTGGATGAGCTGCGAGAGGATCACGCCGCTGTTGCCGCGCGCTCCGAGCAGCGCCGCGCGCGCGACGGACTCGACGATCTCGTCGCGCCCGATCTCGTCGATCGTGCGGTCGCCGCCGGCGGCGAGGCGGTCGACTTCGGCGAGCACCGCCTGCATGGTCAGCACCATGTTGTCGCCGGTGTCGCCGTCGGCCACCGGGAACACGTTGAGGTCGTTGACCTCCTGCCGGCGCGACTCCAGGTGCGCAAGCGCCCCGGCGACGAGGGCGCGGAAGCGGATCAGGTTAGGGTCAGGCACGACCCTGCCCGGCTATCTGGCCTTCGTGACCTTGCCGGCCTTGAGGCAGCGCGTACAGACGTACACCCGCCGGGGGGTGCCGCCCTCGACGATGCGCACCTTCTGCAGATTGGGGTTGAAGCGCCGGCGAGTCGCGACCATCGAGTGGCTGCGGTTGTTGCCGAACGCCGGACCCTTTGCGCATGTGTGACAGACCTTGGCCATAACGCCTGTCAGTCTAGCCGCTCGCGAGCGCGGCGCGGATCCCGGCGAGCGCCAGCGCCGCGCGGGCGGCGTGCGCGCCGCTGTCGCGGCGATCGCCGCCAGAACGCGCGAGCGCCTGCTCGTAGGTGTCGACCGTGAGCACTCCGAAGGAGCACGGCACGCCCGTTTTCAGCCCGACCGTCTCGATTCCCCGGGCCGCGGCGGCACAGACGTGGTCGTAGTGGTCGGTCTCGCCCCGGATCACCGCGCCGAGGCAGACAACCCCATCGAAGCGGCCGCTCGCAGCCGCGTACTGCGCGGCCGGCGCCAGTTCGAAGGCGCCGGGCACGTCGAAGACCTCGACGCCACAGCCGTGCTCGTCGAGCACCGCTCGCGCACCGGCTTCCAGCCGCGCCGCGAGATCCTCGTAGAAGCGAGCCACGACCAGCGCGTAGGTCGCCATCAGCGCTGGGAGGGCGTCGACCGGGGCGTGTTCTCGCGCAGGAGCAGTTCGCCGTCCAGGTCGAGCCCCTGGTGGTGGAGCGTGTGTCCCAGCTTCTCTCGCTTGGCGCGCAGGTAGGCGACGTTCTCGGGGTTCGGCGCCTCCTCGATCGGAATCTGGTCGGTGACCGAGAGCCCGTAGCCCTCGAGCGCGTGGATCTTCTTCGGGTTGTTGGTGAGGATGCGAATCGAGGAGAGGCCGAGGTCCACGAGGATCTGCGCGCCGATCCCGAAGTCGCGCAGGTCCGCCGGCAGCCCGAGGCGCTCGTTCGCCTCCACCGTGTCGAGGCCCTCCTCCTGGAGCTTGTAGGCGCGCAGCTTGTTCAGCAGGCCGATCCCACGGCCTTCCTGCGCGAGATAGAGCAGCACGCCCTGGCCCTCCTTCTCGATCTGCTGCAACGCCGACACCAACTGGCCGCCGCAGTCGCAGCGCTCGGAATGAAAGACGTCGCCAGTCAGGCACTCCGAGTGGACCCGGACCAGCACGTCGCTCTTGCCCGCGACGTTCCCCTTGACGAGCGCGAGATGGTGCTTGTCGTCCACGAGCGAGCGGTAGCCAACCGCCTCGAAGACCCCGTACGCCGTCGGCAGGCGAGTCGACACGACGCGTTCGACGAGCCGGTCGCTGCGGCGGCGGTAGACGATCAGGTCCTTGATCGTGACCATCTTCAGCCCATGCTGCGCGCAGTAGGCGACCAGGTCGGGCACCCTGGCCATCGAGCCGTCGTCGTTCATCACCTCGCAGATCACCCCGGCCGGGACGAGGCCCGCGAGGCGCGCCAAATCGATGCTCGCCTCGGTGTGTCCGGTGCGCTCGAGCACGCCCCCCGGCTTCGCCTTCAGCGGGTTCACGTGGCCCGGCGCGACAAGGTCGCCGGGGCCGCTGCGCGAGTCGATCGCGACCTGGATCGTGTGCGCACGGTCGTGTGCGGAGACGCCGGTCGTGACGCCCTCGCGGGCCTCGATGGTGACCGTGAACGGGGTTTGCATGTGCGACTCGTTCTTCGCCGTCATCAGGTTCAGCCCGAGCTCGACGCAGCGCTCGGGCGTCAGCGCGAGACAGATGAACCCGCGCGCCTGTTTGGTCATGAAGTTGATCGCCTCGGGCGTCACGAACTGCGCCGCCATCACCACGTCACCCTCGTTCTCGCGGTCTTCGTCGTCACAGACAACCACCATCCTGCCGCGGCGGATCTCCTCGATCGCCTCCTCGATCGTCGCGAACGGGCTCTTGCTGGACAGCTCCGTGCTCACCGGCTGACCAACCGCTCGAGGTGCTTGGCCATGATGTCGACCTCAACGTTCAGCCGCGAGCCGACGGCCGCCTCGCCGAGCGTTGTCGACTCGCGAGTCGCCGGGATCAGCGCGACCGTGAGGGTCGCGGAGTCCACCGCCGCGACGGTGAGACTGACGCCGTCGAGCGCGATCGAGCCCTTCTCGACCACGTAACGCGACAGCTGCTCGTCGATCGACACCTCGATCTCGCCCGAGTCTCGACGCGCCCGTACCTCGCCGACACCGTCGATGTGGCCGAGCACCACGTGGCCGCCGAGCCGGTCGCTCAGCCGCAGCGGCAGCTCCAGGTTGACGCGCGAGCCTCCGGCAAGCTCGCCGAGGGTCGTGCGTCGCAGCGTTTCGGAGACGACGTCGGCGCGGAAGCGCCCGCTGTCGATCTCGCGGGCCGTCAGACACGCTCCGCTGACGGAGATCGAGTCGCCGGGCTCGAGCTCGCCGGCGATCGGCGAGGCGATCTCGATCACCACGCCGCGCTCGTTGCGTTCGACGCCGACCACCTCACCCACCGCCTCGACCAGACCGGTGAACATCACCACTCCCGCAGCCGCGCGGAGATCAGCAGATCTTCGCCGACCCGCTCGCAGTCGAGCGTCAGGGCGCTGATCGCCTCGGCGATCCGCTCGACCCCCTCGCCTTCGAGCGGATCGCGCGCGCTGCGCCCGCCGAGCAGCATCGGCGCGAGGAAGAGGCGCACCTCGTCGATCTCGCCGGCGTCAAGGAAAGCGCCGGCCAGATGCGGGCCGCCCTCGAGCAGGATCGACGAGATACCAAGCGAGCCCAGCTGGTCGAGCGCGGCACGGATACGCGCCGGCTCGTTCTCGCCGGTTGCAACCAGCACCTCGGCCCCCGCAGCTTCGAGCGCGTCGGTTTCGGCGCGCGCCGCTGCCCGGGAGACGACGACGATCAGCGGCACCTCGGCCGTCAGGCAGACCAGCTGCGAGGACAGTGGCAAGCGGGCCAGCGAGTCGAACACCACCCGGCGGGGCTGGCGGTGGACGTTCTCGACGCGCGCTGTCAGCTGGGGGTCGTCGGTCAGCGCGGTGCCGATGCCGATCGCGACGGCGTCCACCGACGCCCGCCAATGGTGCGCACGCTCGCGGCTCTCGACGCCGGAGATCCATTTCGAGTCCCCGTCTCGCGTGGCGACCTTGCCGTCGAGTGTCATGGCCGACTTGAACAGGACCCAGGGCCGACCGGTCCTCGCGTGCTTGCGGAAGGCCTGGTTGAGCAGCCGCGCCGCGTGTGCCAGCTCGCCTTCGGCCAGCACGATCTCGACGCCCTCGTCGCGCAGGATGCCGAGCCCGCGACCGGACGCCTTCTCCGTCGGGTCGTCGCTTGCGACGACGACCCGCCTGATGCCGGCGGCAAGAATCGCGTCGGTGCATGGCGGCGTTGCACCGTGGTGGCAGCAGGGCTCGAGCGAGACGTACAGCGTCGCGGCGCCGAGTTCGCTCTCGCCACAGGCGTGGATCGCGTTGACCTCGGCGTGCGGGCCGCCCAGCTCGTCGTGCCAGCCCTCTCCGAGCACGACACCGTCGAGCGCGATCACGGCCCCCACCACCGGGTTGGGGTTGGCGCGTCCGACGCCGTTGCGAGCCAGTTCGATCGCGCGCGCCAGGTGCGCAAGATCGCTCTTCGTGCAGGTTTGCATCCAACTTGAAGCATACGGCGCTCCGGCACAGCCTCGGGTCGGGGCTCAGTGCGAGCTGCGGGCCCTGCCCGCGCGCTTGCGCGCGGCTCGCTTGCGGCTCGCGCAAGCTCCTGTGTGCAGGCGCCAGATCGTGACCGCCGGCCCCGGGCGCGCGTAGGCGATCGGGTAGTAGTCGAACGACCAGTCGAAGTTGAAGGGGAGCGAGGTGGTGCCGCTCGCATAGGGCGAGGCCGTGAACACCGGGGTGCCCTGCGCGGCCAGCGTGGCGTAGTAGGCAATCGCCTCGGGCACCGCCCGCGGGTCGGCGAGCGCGCGACCCTCCTGGATCGAGCCGGTCACCACCCAGCAGTACCCGTCGCGCGCGTAAAGGCCGACCAGCGCCGGCTGGAGCGTCCGCTCATAATCCTCGAGCCCCACCTCCCGGCCGGCCAGCACGTAGAGGATGCCGCGCGGGCCAAGGTGGGTGAGGAAGTCCGGGAATGCCGCCCAGCGCCCCGCCCAGTTGTTCGGGGCGCGACTCGAGTTGGGAGCGATCGGCTCGACCACGATTTTCGCCATGCGCGGAATGTGCTCGACCATCCAGGCGCGGGCCAGCTGGCGCGTGTCCGCACGCGAGTTCACCAGACCGGAATGCACGCTGTAGGCAAGTCCCTGCCCGCACAGGACGATGGCGCCCGCGAGCACCAGCGCGACGCCCAGGCGCGGTCGCGCGTGCGCGACGAGGTCCGCGGCGCCGACCACGGCGGCGGCGGCCAGCAGGCACACGAGCGGCACGATCGGCATCACCCAGCGCCCGAAGTAGCGGCCCTGCAGTCCCATGAACGCCAGGTACGCCAACGGCGCCGGCACCAGCAGCGCCGCCGTCCACCAGGCGCGGCGCGCCAGCAGCACGACCGCGCCGAGCACCGCGGCGACCGCCGGAACCCAGCCGACGCCCCAGGTGATCGACCACAGGTAGTAGAAAACGCCGCTGCCGTAGGTGAGGCCGAGCTTGCCGTTGTCCTCGCTCTCCGAGGACTGGTGGGCCAGCTGATGGATGAAGCTGTGGAAGTCGATCACCGCGTATGGGTTGGCGGCGATGAAGGCTGCCAGTGCGACGGCGCCCGAGAGCGCCAGCCACAGCGCGGCTCGCCGGCGCCCGCTCGGCGCGCACACGCGCGAGGCACCGGCGACGATCAGCGCCACGATGACGATC
>JBEKSK010000016.1:0-17906 GCA_049517155.1 Solirubrobacteraceae bacterium | reverse complement strand
GGCTTTCGGCTACAGGTCTGCACGGGATGGACCGATGTGTTTGTTGTGAACATAACCCGCTCGCGGCTGTTGGTCCCGGCCCTGGCGCTGGTCCTGACCGCGAGCGCCATCGCGGGCGTATCGCTGCTCGTGCACCGCGCCGCCTCCAGCAGCGCCCAGCAGCTGCGGGTCAAGTCGCTCGCACTGTCGCTCGCCGACCTGCAGGGCGCCGGGTTCAGTGCTGACCCCACTGTCGGCGGCTCGCCGCAGCTGGCTCAGCTGAGAATCCATACAGACGAGACAGCGATCACGCAGGGGCTGAAGGCGCCGTCGCAGGCCGGCATACCGGCGAGCTTGCTGGCCAGCGGTCGCTCGGAGCTGGCGAAGGTCGAGGTCATCGTGACGCGCGCGTATAGCGTCGCTGCCGCAAAGGGCGGCTTGAAGGCCTCACCAGACCTCGTTCTCGCGACCGAGCGCCTGCTCGCTGCGCAGACCGCTGCGCTCTCGGCAGATTTCGACAGGATCGGGCGCACAGATGGGGCGCGGGCCGCTCGCGCGCGCACCCAGGCCCAGCTTGGCGCTGCGGCGGCGATGCTCCTGCTGCTGGCTGCCTTCGCCTGGTTCTACCTTCGCTCCGCGGCAGCCCGCAAGACGGTCGAGCAACTCGCCCGCCAAAACCAGGCCCTGCTCGGCGTGAGCCGCATCGAGGCGAGAACCGACCCACTGACGACGCTCGGAAACCGCCGGGCGCTCGCCAGCAACCTGGCCACCGCGATGGCCGAGCCGCCCGGAGCCCGCCAACAGCTGCTGGTCATGTTCGACCTCGACGGCTTCAAGCAGTACAACGACACCTTCGGGCACGCCGCCGGCGACGCGCTGCTGCGTCGCCTCGGCATAAGGCTCGCCGCCGCCGCGTCAGCGCACGGCGGGTCCGCCTACCGGATGGGAGGCGATGAGTTCTGCGTGCTCGCCCACACCAGTCCCGACACTGCCGAGAAGCTGCTCGACGACACGCTGGCAGCGCTGACGGAAAGCGGTGACCGCTGGCACGTGGGCTGCTCCTACGGAGCCGTCTGGCTGCGTTCGGAAGCGCTGACCGCGAGCGACGGCCTCAGACTCGCGGACGAGCGGATGTATGCCAACAAGGTCGGGCGCTCATCCGCAAGCCGGCAGGTCACCGACGCGCTGCTGCAGGTGCTGACCGAGCAGCACGTGGCCCTCGACGACCACGTCGACCGGGTCGACCGCGTTTCAGAACTCGCGGGCGCGCTCGCGAGCGCCCGCGGTGAGCCGGCGTCGGAGGTGGCGCGAATCCAGCTCGCCGGGCGCTTGCACGACATCGGCAAGGCCGCGATCCCGGCAGCCGTCCTCGACAAGCCCGGTCCGCTGACCGACAGAGAATGGGAGTTCGTGCGCCGCCATCCTGCGATTGGAGAGCGCATCGTGCTGGCCGCGCCTGCGCTTGCGAATACCGCCGAGATCATCCGCTCAAGCCACGAGCGCATCGACGGACACGGCTACCCCGACGGCCTCGCGGGCGACGACATCCCGATCGGATCACGAATCATCGCGGTCTGCGACGCGTTCGACGCCATGACCTCAGAGCGGCCCTACCGGCCGGCAATGAGCACCGACGCCGCACTCCTGGAACTCAAGCGCAACGCCGGCACCCAGTTCGACGCAACGATCGTCGAAGAGTTCTGCAACACCTATGCGACGCACCTCGCCGGCGCAAACGTCGCGCGTTAGCGCCTCATGCCTCGTCGGCATCGGTTTGTCCGCCCGCGGCCGGGTGTACGATCGGGAATCGAGGGATTGTCAGACTGACACGGCACGTTCTGGTCGGACTGAAGTCACGGCTTGACCGTGAAGCGCCAGCTCTGATCCTCCGTAACCACTGAAACCCGTTCGGAGCCTTCCCAGGGGCGGCCGCAGCGGGGGTCAAGGAGGTTCAGCATGAAAGACACCGCCGCGAGCGCCCCAGGCGAGAGGGTGTCGACCCTAGCTCCGGTGGAACAAGGCGAGCTGACGCGCGAGAAGGGCTCAGCGAGCCCAGACGCCGGTCAGGCCCACGGCGACGTGTTGACAGCGATCTCCGAAGGCCTGGTCGGGCTGTTGAAGGAGTTCTACGGCCACGGTCCGACGCGAACGAAGTCCTATTACGCGGATGATCTTGTCGTGTGCGTGCTGCGCGGCGGCTTCTCGCGGGTGGA
Organism: Solirubrobacteraceae bacterium; assembly: GCA_049517155.1. Lineage (GTDB taxonomy): Bacteria > Actinomycetota > Thermoleophilia > Solirubrobacterales > Solirubrobacteraceae > Palsa-513. Next base: position 15,714 of record JBEKSK010000016.1, on the reverse strand, counting down.
GCAGACGTTGCTTGATGGCGGGCGGGGGGCGGCCGTGATTGAGCAGCGAATGGAGTTCCAGGAGGTGATGCGACATCGGTTCGAAGAGGTCATCGAGCGCGCGACCGACAGGCGCGTCATCGGCTTCATGAGCGGCAACCAGCAGCACCCCGACATGATGTGCGAGGTCTTCATCCTCGCCCCGACCGACCTCGTGGACCCCCCTCAACCTGGTGGCGGGACCCCCGCCTGACACGCCGGGCGCACGGACACCCTGGACGACGCCCGCCGGTCAGCCTTCGGCGCTGAGCGACGCGTGCGGCGTCCGTCGCCGCCGGTCAGCTGTCGATCTGAGTCACGGTTACGGGGAGGCCGAAGCGCTCCTCTATTTCGGCGGCGGTGACGTTTTCACGGTAGGACTGCTCAGACGCTGAGTGGATGAACAGCGCGACGCGGTCTGCGGGGAACCCTTGCAGCGTGTCGGCGATCGCAGCGAGCGGCTCGGACTCTCCGGTGTCGCCTGTGGCGGCGATGCCTTCACGGTCGAGTTGCTCGACGCTGTCGCGCTGAACGGTCTGGGCCCTGGCGATCGCCGCGTCGGCGTCTGACAGCCAGAAGCGCAGCGCCGACTTGTGTAGCGCCGGGGCGATCACCAGGACCTCGGCGTCGTCTGCGTCGTCGGATCCGATGGCCTCGCGGAGATGATCGGCGGTGATCGGCTCACTCGTGATGACAAGCAGTTTCATCGTGTGAGCTCAGCGTCCGAGCGGGAGTGGTCGCGACGGAGCGGGAAGCGTCTATGCGGCATTGTTATTGAGGAAGTGGTTGTGGATTGCCTCGGTCAGCTCGGTGTTCTCGACGACCAGCTTGTGGGTCGTCACGCCGAGCTGGTGGAGGTGTTCGACCTGTTTGTCCTGCACGTTTCCCTGGGCGTTCTGGGCGACGAGAATGGCGATCATCGCGAGCCATTGCATGATGCCGCCGACGGCGAGCAGCATGAGGTCGAAGGGGTAGTGGTCGCCGGCGACGACGGCTCCGAGTCCGGCCATCCAGACCGCGAAGCCGATGATGCTGGCGTAGAACATCCACATCGAGCCGACCGTCGCGGCGATGACATTCGCGACCCTGTCATTTAGGCCGCTGCGCTCGCTCGACAGCTTCGGCGGCGCGGGATGCCTGATCGCCTTGCGATGCTCGCGCGGCTTGGTGGCTGCGGGCGCGGTCATTGCGGTTCGGCGAGGTCAACCGGCGGGAGGTCGCGCAGCTGGTCCTTTGTGAGTGTGAGCCGGACGCCGGCGCCCACGTCCTTGACAGCGCTGATCGGGATCGCGACGCGCTTCTTGCCCCATAGGTGGCCCTCGTCGAGCAGGATGTGGGTCACGTCATGGTCGCTGGGATCGATGACGAGTCCCTGGACCTGTCCGATCGGCCCGTCTGTTGCGTGTACATGCTCGCCGCGGCGAACCTCCACCTCGCCCAACGGGACGCGATCGTAGGCGAACGCCTGGGGGCCGACACCGGCGCCGTCCATGCCGATGCCGCCCATACCCGTACCGCCCATGGCCATGCCGCCCATACCGAGACCGTAAAGGGGCTGGAACAGCAGTTGCCCCTGCCCATAGCCCCAGTCTCCGTCGGCTCCGGGCAGAAAGCGCGCCTCTTCGGCGGCTTCGAGCGCCTCGAACTCCGTCGTTGCGCAACGCAGTTGGATGCCCTCAGTTGTCGAGTCGACGAGCTCGACCGGCACCAGCCTGCCAATGGCCTGCCGGTTGGTCGGCTCGACCACGAGATGCGTGAGCGTTCGTGCGACGGGATCAACGACGACGCGAGTCAGTTCCCCGCACTCGCCGTCGCTGCACGCAACCTTGCTACCAATGATGAACTTCTCAGCCTCGCTCATTCGCCACTCCTGTTAGCAGGCACATAGACGCCTTTTGGGCGCCGACCAGATCTACCACCTCGGCCAGGCGAGGGTGCTGGGGTGAGGCCACCAGCCGATCACGTCGGGGGTGACCCGAGCGTGATCGCTGGCTTTTCGCCTACAAACGTCGGCCTCGGCGGTTGTAGCGGTATCCGCCGCCGCTTGCCAACAACACGATGATGATGATGAGCAGGATGATGAGCATGGTCACCTCCCAAAGCTGTACTGAGTTTGTTCGCGCATGGCTGTTTCGGTTAGTGCTTCTTGCCGCCGGCGACCGCGTCGACGAGCTTGTCCGCGGCATCCTTCGCAGAGCCCTTGGCTTGGTCGGCGCGGCCTTCGTTCTTCAGATGCTTGCTTCCGCTCAGGACGCCTGCCGCTTCCTTCGCACGTCCCTTTGCCTTGTCGATGTTCTTGTCGGACATGAGTCCTCCTATTGGGAATGGAAGAGCGTCCCGCGCGTGGTCGCCGGTTGCGGGAGCGGGCGGTGAACCGCAAGATCAGCCCACCCGCAAAGAGGTAGAGGACTGCGGCGGTGCGCGGGCGCGCACGTCCGCCTCGCCGGCGAACGGTCATAACCCTCGCCAGGGTCGGGGACTACGGGCACATCTGACATCACGGCCTCCGGGCTCACAAAAAGAACGCCTCGGAAAGTCAGCCTGTGTTGCCCGCTCACGCTCGGTGAGCCGACCCCGTAGCAATGCCCTTCGTCTCAGACTCTACCACCGCAGCAAAGCAGCCCCGGCGCCTGCTCGCTGCCAGTCCAGCCATCCCGGGCCCGGCAGTGCGCGCCAGGCAGCCAATGCGGCGGGGGAAATCTCGTCGTGGTGGACGAGGTCAGCGGCGGTACCGATGAAGTCCTCACACATCATGTCGGGGCGCCGGTTCGGGAGGCCCAGGGTGCTAGTCGCCGTAGTAGCCGCCGAGCTCGCTGCGATACGTCTCATCCGCGTGGCGCTCCTCGTGGTACTCAGGGGCGCTCTTGATGTTGTCCTTTGAGCGGTTCACATGGACGACCTCGGCCTTGTAGTCGATACGTTCAATCACGCCCGCGGGCAACATCACGGTTCTGCCCAGGATCCACGGTCCCGTCGCAACGATCAGGTAGGCGCTGCCTGTCTCGGCGTTTGCCTTGGCAACCCTCCCGATCTCCCCATCACTGGCTTCGATGGAGAACCCGACGATGTCCTCGGCTGGTGCAGCGCCCTCGCGAGCGTGCCACATCTCCGCCGCGCTCGTCACGCGTTACCTCCAATACGTCCTTCGGTCGAGCGGCTGGGCATCGCCGGCATCGTACGCCCAATCGCGAGCGCTTTGAGCGCTCGCCCTCCTCGCCGCAGGCCTGGCCAGTTGGCAGCTTTTCGGCTTCGCCTCGGCCAGATGTTCGCCTCCCTCGCGAACCGGGGCATGGCCGGCAGCCAGCCGACCTGCTCGATGACGACAGAAGCGTTCGCGTTCGTCTGCGTTCCACCGGCCAACGTCGGCAGGCCGACCGCCGCACTGGATGTGTGATTCACGAGCGTAACCACCCCACCGGCAGATATCGCGACGATCACCTGGCCACTGTTGAGCTGGGTGCCGTGGAGCTTCGACGTGCTGGAGTGGCGCGGCGGCGCCTGGCGCACGCTCGCGCAGGTTCACGGCCTGCTGCCCTCCGAGCTGGGCGACGCCAGTGGTTCACTCTGCCCGCCGGCAACTAACGGGGGCCCCCGCCCCTTTTCCTACCCCTCTACACCCCAATCCCCACATACTTAACCGACAGGTACTCCTCAATTCCTTCGGCCCCCCCTTCGCGCCCGAAGCCTGACTGCTTGACGCCGCCAAAGGGCGCCGCGGTATTTGATGTCACACCCTGGTTGAGGCCGACCATGCCGGTGTCGAGGGCTTCGGCGACGCGCAGCGCGCGGTTGACGTCGCGCGTGAAGACGTAGCCGATCAGCCCGTACTCGGTGTCGTTGGCGGCGGTGATCGCTTCGGTCTCGGTGTCGAAGCTGACGATCGGCGCGACGGGGCCGAAGATCTCCTCCGACAGCACACGGCTCGCGGGCGCGACGTGCGTGAGCACGGTCGGGCGGTAGAAGTACCCGGGCCCCTCGAGCGGGCCGCCGCCGGTCAGCACCGTCGCGCCGCGCGCCACGGCGTCGCTCACGAGCTCGTGCACCTTGTCGCGCTGCGTCGCGTCGATCAGCGGGCCGACGTCGGTGTCCGGATCGACACCACGACCGAGGCGCAGCTGCTCCATCCGCGCCGCCATCCGCCGCGAGAACTCATCAACGACACCGGCCTGCACATAGATCCGGTTCGCGGAGGTGCAGGCCTCGCCCATGTTGCGCAGCTTCGCCATCATCGCCTGGTCGATCGCCAGCTCGAGATCGGCGTCGTCGAAGACCAGCAGCGCGGCGTTGCCACCAAGCTCCATCGAGACGCGCAAGACGCGGTCCATCGCCCGGCGCGCGAGCATCCGCCCAACCTCGGTCGAGCCGGTGAACGACAGCTTGCGCAGGCGCGGATCATCGAACAGCGGGTCGGTGACGGCGCCGGCGTGCGAGGTGGTGACGATGTTCAAAACCCCGGCCGGCAGGCCGGCATCCTCGAAAACCTGTGCGAGCGCCAGCATCGACAGCGGCGTCTGCTTCGCCGGCTTCACGACCATCGTGCAACCCGCCGCGAGCGCCGGGCCGATCTTGCGGGTCCCCATCGCCAACGGAAAATTCCACGGCGTGATCAACAGACACGGCCCGACCGGCTGGCGCATCGTCAACAGCCGCGCCTTCCCGTTCGGGCTAACCGAATAGGAGCCGCGAATCCGCACCGCCTCCTCACTGAACCAGCGCAAAAAGTCGTTCGCGTACGCCACCTCGCCGCGCGCCTCAACCAGCGACTTACCCATCTCCAACGACATCAACATCGCCAGCGCCTCACTGCGCTCCCCCACCAGCTCGAACGCCCGCCGCAGGATCTCGCCGCGCTCGCGCGGCGGATGAGCACCCCAGTCCGCCTGCGCCTCATGCGCGCCGGCCAACGCCGCAAGCGCATCCTCGGCGCCCGCGTCAGCGATCTCACACAACGGCTCACCCGTCGCCGGGTCCTCCACCTCAAGCCGCGCACCCGACTTCGCGGGCCGCCAAGCGCCTGCAATAAACAATTCCTTCGGCACATCATTCAGCACTTCGGACTCGGTCATGGGCTACCTTGGGAATGGTGGGCTGGCGTCATGCCGCAATACCTCTCGCCCTTTTTGCCGCGCTGGCAGGGGCGGCGAGCGCACTGGCTACGCCCGTGCTCGTGATCGACGGGGCGGGTGACGGACATGGCGTGGGAATGAGTCAAACCGGAGCGGAGGGGCTCGCGCTGCATGGCTACGGGGCGCGCGAGATCCTTGCTCACTATTACACGGGGACGACGGTCGGGCGGACGCCGGCGGAGGGCGCGATCAGCGTGCTGCTGCAGTCGGGGCTGCGCAGCGTCGTCTTCTCGGGCGCCACACGCGCCGGCGCCCGGCCGCTCGCGGGCGCGCGCACCTACATCGCGAGAGCCGCCGCGAACGGGGAGATCGCGCTCGAAAGCGAACGTGGCCGCCTGCTGAGCTACCTGCCGGCGCCGCTCGCGATCACAAGCCGGGTCCCGATCCGCTTCGACGGCGCGGCGTCCAGCGGAGTTATTGATGGCCGCTACCGCGGCAGTTTGGAGGTCGTCGCTTCCGGCTCCCGCCTGGACGTGATCAACCACCTGGGGCTCGAGGCCTATCTGCGCGGCGTCGTGCCGGCCGAGAGCCCGTCCTGGTGGCCGGCCGCGGAGCTCCAGGCGCAGGCGATCGCGGCGCGCAGCTACGCGATCGCGAGCCCGCCCCAGAACGGCTTCGACCTCTACGGCGACACGCGCTCGCAGGCCTACGGCGGCTACGGCGCCGAGACCGCCGCGACCAACGCCGCCGTGTCGGCGACCACCGGCGAGGTTGTGACCTACGCCGGCAAGCCGGTCATCACCTACTACTTCGCGAGCTCCGGCGGGGCGACCGAGGACGTGCAGGACGTCTTCTACGGCTCACCGGCGGAGCCCTACCTGACGGGCGTGCTCGACCCCTACGACGCGACGCGCTTTGGCCCGATCACGATGAGCGTGGCGAGGGCCGATCGGCGCCTGCGGGGCCTGGTCGACGGCACACTCGAAGCGATCGACGTCACCCGCCGCGGCGTATCGCCGCGCGTCGTCTCGGCCAACCTGATCGGCAGCGGCGGCACGACGAGCGTCAGCGGCGCGACGCTCGAGGCCGCGCTGCGGCTGCCGAGCAGCTGGGACTGCTTCACGGTCTCCTCCTCGCAGGCGTCGCTCGCCTCCGGCTGGGACCGCGCCTGCGAGCGGCCGACAACGCTTGGCACCCCGCGCCCCGCCACCGGCCCGACCGGCTCGACGCTCGGCGGCGCCGTCTCGCCGAAGCACTACAGCGGGCCTGGCGGCAGCACCGGCACGACCGGAACGCGATCCGCGACGGGGTCGAGCGGCACGAGCGCCGGCGGCGCGGTCGGCCCGCCCCCATGAGCGCCCCGCTGGTCGCGGTCGATGTGCCGTGGCTGCTCTACCGCTCCCACTTCGGCCTGCCCAGCTCGATCCGCGGCGCCGGCGGCGAGCGCGTCGGCGCGCTGCTCGGCACCGTCAACACCGTGCTCGCCCTGATCGACTGGTGCTCGCCGCGCGCCGTGGCCTGCTGCCTGGGGGCGGAGGAGGCGGAGTACCGCGTCGCTCTCTACCCGCCCTACCACGCGCACCGCGATCCGATGCCCGACGAGCTGCGCGCGCAGTGGGGCCGAGCGCCGGCGCTGCTCGCGGCGCTCGGCTGGACGGTGACCGCGAGCGACACCCTCGAAGCCGACGATCTGATGTGGTCCTACTCGCGGGTCGAGGGACACGCCGGCGGCCGCACGCTGATCTGCTCGGGCGACCGCGACCTCTTCCAGGCCGTGGACGAGCACACACAGGTGGTGGAGCTGCGCCGTGATGGCCCGCCGGCGACGATCGACGCAGCCGCGGTGCTCGCGCGCTCCGGCGTTTCGCCCGTCCAGATCCCGGACCTGATCGCGCTGCGCGGCGACCCCTCCGACGGACTGCCCGGCGCGCGCGGCGTCGGCGCGAAGACCGCCGCGGCGCTGTTGGCCGCGTACGGCACGCTCGAGGGGGTGCTAGCGGCGGTCGGTGAGCTTCGCCCGCGGATCGCGGCGGCGCTCGTCGAGCAGGCGGACGAGCTGCGAGCGTTCCGCAAGATCGCGGTGCTGGCGGACATCGATGTGGCGCGGCCACCCGATGGGGCCACCAACCGGGCCGCGGGCGCGGCGGCGGCGCGGGAGCTCGGGATGAACGGACTCGCGGCGCGGCTCGAGGGAGCGTAGAGCCGGCGCGGGCGCCACAGGACCTTCGACGTCGATGCGCTCGTGCTGGCGCCGGCGGGCGCTACAGGACCTTCGACAGAAACGCCTTGGTGCGCTCGTGCTGGGGGTTTGCGAGCACCTCGCGCGGGTCGCCGGCCTCGACGATCACGCCGCCGTCCATGAACACGAGCTTGTCGGCGACCTCGCGGGCGAAGCCCATCTCGTGCGTGACGACGACCATCGTCATCCCCTCGCGGGCGAGGTCTCGCATCACGTCGAGCACGTCGCCGACGAGCTCCGGGTCAAGCGCCGAGGTCGGCTCGTCGAACAGCATCAGCTTCGGCTTCATCGCCAGCGCGCGGGCAATCGCGACGCGCTGCTGCTGGCCGCCGGATAGCTGCGCCGGGTAGCTGTCGAGCTTGTCGGCGAGGCCGACGCGGTGCAGCAGCGCCGTCGCCTCCTCGATCGCCTGGCTCTTCGGCACGTTACGGACCAGGCGCGGGGCCTCGATCACGTTCTCCAGCGCGGTCTTGTGGGGGAAGAGGTTGAAGCGCTGGAAGACCATGCCGATCTCGGCCCGGCGCGTCGCGACCTCGCCGTCGCGCAGTTCGTGGAGCTTGCCGCCGTGCTCGCGGTAGCCGACCAGCACACCATCGACATAGAGGCGCCCGCGGTTGATGCGCTCAAGGTGGTTGATCGTGCGCAGGAACGTCGACTTGCCCGAGCCCGAGGGCCCGATGATGCACATCACCTCGCCGCGGCCGACCTCCAGCGTGATGCCGCAGAGAACCTCCAGGCGCCCGAAGCGCTTGTGGACGCCCTCCGCCTTGACCATCGGCTCGGCCATCAGGCGTGCGGCCTTGCCACGTCCGCGACGGCGCCCACGCTGAGCGGGTCGTGGCGGGCCGAGAACACCCCGCGGCGCACGCGCTGCCACGGCGTCGGTGGCAGCTCGCGCGAGCTGCCACGGGCGAAATGGCGCTCCAGGTAGTACTGGCCGACATAGAGCACCGAGGTGATCGCCAGGTACCACAGCGAGATCACGATCAGCAGCGGGATCGTTTGAAAATTGTTGGAGTAGATGTTTACGGCCGCCGTCGTCAGCTCGGTGAACGACACGACGAGCGCGAGCGACGTCGTCTTCAGCATCGAGATCGTCTCGTTGCCGGTCGGCGGGATGATCACCCGCATCGCCTGGGGCAGCACGATGCGGCGCATCGTTTGCAGGCGGCTCATGCCGAGCGAATGCGCCGCCTCGGTCTGGCCCTCATCGACCGAGATGATGCCGGCGCGAACAACCTCCGACATGTATGCCCCCTCGTTGAGCCCGAGGCCAAGGACGACCGTCAAAAAGCCGGTGATCAGACTGTTGGAGTTGAGGTTGACGATCGCCGGGCCGAACGGGATCCCGAGCGAGATCGTCCGGTAGAGCGCGCCGATGAAACTCCAGAACAGGAGCTGGACGAGCACCGGCGTGCCGCGGAAGAACAGGACGTAGAGCCAGCTGCCGCCGCTGACGATCGGGTTGGGTGAGAGTCGCATGATCGCGATCACGACACCCAGCACGATCCCCAGCGCCTGAGCGGCGATCGTCAGCTCGATCGTGACCACGACGCCGTGCGTGATCCGGTGATCGAAGAGGTAATGGCCGACGAGCCCCCACTCGAAGTTGGGGTTGGTCGCCATCGAGTGGATGATCGAAACGGCGATCACCGCGACGATCAGCGCAGCGATCCAGCGCCCGACGTGACGAACCGGGACCGCCTGGATGTCCTCCGCCGCAGGCTCTGCCGCGATCAGATCGCCGGGCGGCAGAGCCATCGCTTCCGGCCTCCTACTGGTGGCTCAGGAGAGCGCCCCGTTGAGCGCGGGGTGCGTGTCGGCGCCCGACTGCACGCCCCAGGTCTTGAGGATCGACGCGTACTTGCCGTTCGCGATCAGATCCTTCAGCGCGTCGAGGATCGCCTTGTCGAAGGTGCCGTCGGCCTTGGGCACGGCGATGCCGTAGGGGGCGACGCCGTAGCTCTGCCCGACGAGCTTGAACTTGCCGGCGGACTGCTTGACCTGGTAGGCGGCGACCGGCGAGTCGGCCATGCTGACCTGCGCGCGGCCGCTCGAGATCGCGAGGTTCGCGCCGTTCTGCGTCGGGTAGGGCAGCACCGTGAGCTTCTTGGAACCGCACTTCTTGGCCTGGCCGTCGGCGTCTGCCTGCTCGGTCGTACCGGTCTCGACCGACACCGTGAGGCCGCAGAGGCTCGCGAGACCGGTCACCTTGGGTCCGCCCGAGGCGTCCTCGAAGAACGACGTCCCTGCCTCGAAGTAGTCGACGAAGTTGACCACCTTCTCGCGCGCCTTGGTGTCGGTGAATGACGACATGCCGACGTCGTACTTGCCCGAGGAGAGGTCGGGGATGATCGCGTCGAAGGTCACATTGACGACCTTCACCTTCAGTCCGAGCACCGGGAAGATCGCCTTGGCGAGGTCCGCGTCCATGCCGATGACCGTCTTTCCATCGGAGGCGATGAACTCGTTCGGGGCGTAGCTGGCGTCGGCCGCGACGAGCACGGTGCCTTTGGCCTTCACGCTGGCGGGGACGAGTGCCGCGGCGGCCTTGTCGACACCGCCGGTGACGGCGGCCGATGAGGTGCTCGCGAACACGGCGGCGGCGCCGAGCGCGGCGATCAGGACGGTGCGGGCAAAGGCTGAGCGAAAGACGGTGATGTTCAAGACGAGCCCTCCCAGGCAGTCAGGTGACGCAGGCGCGGCTAGCGTACTCGACACGCGTGGGTGGCGCGCCGGTGCGTCAGTCGCGCTCGGCGACGACCCGCACTGTGCGCAGCAGCCGGTCGCTTGCGCCGCGCACGCTGCCGCCGAGCTCGAGCGTGCGCTGGATGTACTCGAGCGTCTCGGCCGTGAGCCGCTCTCCCGGCAGCACGTTCGGAATGCCCGGCGGGTAGGTCGCGAGCGATTCCGCCGCGACGCGGCCGACCGCCTCCGCCGCGGGCACGCTGTCCTGCTCACCGAGAAACGCCTCGCGCGGCGTCATCACCAGCTCGCCCCACGGCGGCGCCGGCGCGAAGCTCGCGGCCTTGCCGCCCGAGTCGAGCCCGGCGCGTTCGGCCACGATGCGCAGCCCTGCGACGAAGCGATCGGCGAGCAGCGCCGAGGGGTCGCCCATGCCGAACACGCCGACCACGACGTTCTCCCCGGCGAGCTCGAGGTGGATGTCGCCGATCTCGCGCAGCATCCGCGCGACCTCGTGGCCGTCGACGGCCAGCCCGCGCACATCGACGGCCAGCCGCAGCGGGTCGTAGGCGAAGACGCCGGCGCGGCCGATGAAGCGATCGTCGAGCACGTCGAGGCCCGGGATCTTGCGGATCTGCTCGCGTGCGTCGTTGGCGACGCGCGCGCTTTCGGCGATCAGCTCGCGTCCGCGCGTCGCGGCCAGCCGGCGCTGGGCGTCGAGCGAGGCGAAGAGCAGCGAGCTCGGGCTCGTCGACTCGGTCAGCGTGACCGTGCGGTCGACCACGTCGGCGTCCAGGCGCGAGCCCTTGCCCAGGTGGAGCATCGCCGACTGGCCGAGGCTGCCGACGATCTTGTGCGTGCTCGAGATGACGAGGTCGGCGCCCGCCGATAGCGCGTGTTCGGGCAGGTCCTCGTGGAAGGCCATGTGCGCGCCCCAGGCTTCATCGACGATCAGCGGAACGCCGTGGGCGTGGGCGACCTCGACCAGCCCGCGCACGTCGGCCGCGGAACCGAAGTAGGTCGGCGAGACGATCCAGGCGCCCACCGCCTGCGGTGTCTGCGTCAGCGCGCGATCGAGCGACTCCGGCGTGATCACGTGGGCGATGCCGAGCTCGGGGTCGATCTCCGGCGCGACGAAGGTCGGCCGCAGACCCGACAGCACGAGCGCGTCGATCGTGCTCGAGTGGCCGTTGCGCTGCAGGACGACCGCGTCCCCGTAGTGGGCGAGCGCGATCCCAGCCGCGAGGTTCCCCTGCGAGGCTCCGCTGACCAGAAACCAGGCCCGCGCGGCGCCCCACGCCTCGGCGGCGAGCCGCTGAGCCTCCTCGAACGGCGTCGGTGAGGGGCCGATGTCGATCCCCCAGGTCAGCCCCGGGATGTCGTGCGCGAGGGCGGCTGCCCCGATCACCGCGACGAGATCGGGATCGGCGCCGGCGCCGCCCTTGTGCCCGGGGATGTGCAGCCGCGCCGGATTGCGTGCCGCGTAGGCGGCAATCGCGTCCAGGTAGGGCGCATCGTGCTGGGTCGGCTCGGGCGGCGCGATGGGCACAGTCCTACCACTGCGCGAGGGGGCGCGCTTCGCGGTGCTCGCCGTGGCGGTCACGTGGGCCGCGCCCCGCGCGCCTCAGCTCGTCGCGGCGGGCGCGCCCGCGTTGAAGAGGCCGGCGAAGCGGTCGACCATCATGTCGCGCCCCTTTCTCTGCGAGATCATCTCCGCGCTGGCGACGCCGTCGACGCCGGGGAACTGCCCGGCGCCGCCCTCCGGTCCAAGCGGGATTGCGATCGCCGGCGCGTGGCGCGAGTAGCTCGCCTGCTCGCCCTCGCCGGTGATCGCGGCACGGATGTTCTGGGCGACGACGCCGGCCTGCATGCCGGCGAAGCCGGCCATATTCCGATCAGCGTCGGTGATGTCGCCGATCGCGAAGACGCGATCGGCGCCGGCCAGCGTCAGCTGCGCGTCCACGTGGACGTAGCCGCCCGGCCGGCGAGCGTCCGCCAGCGCGCCGCGCAGGTACTCGGTGTGCACGGACACGCCGAAGGCGCGGTACCAGATGTCGGCGTGGAGCTCCTCACCGGCCGCCGTGACGACGGTGACCTCGGCGGCGGTCGCCGGTGGCGCCTGCGGCAGCGCGTCCAGCGGGCTGCCGAGCTTGAGCTCGATTCCCAGCTCGTCCAGCTGGCGGCGCAGCTCGACGCGCAACGCCTGGTCGTAGGGCCCTTCGAGGATGTCCTCGGAGACGTCGGCGATCGTCACATGCTTGTCGGGGAAGAAGGCGGCGATCTCGCCGGCCAGCTCGAGGCCCGCCGGGCCGGCACCGACGATCAGCACCCGCTGGGCGCCGAGCAGCGCCGCGTGGGCCTCGTGGAAGCGCGCCCGCGCGGTCTCGGTGTCGTGCTCATCGGTCTTTGCGGGGAAGGGGTAGGAGGAGCCGGTCGCCAGGACCAGATAGTCGGGCTCGAGCTCGGCACCGGAGGCGAGCGTGACGCGGCGGCCATCGACGGCGACGGCGCTGTCACGGACGAACTCCCCGTGCTCGAGCAGCTGCTCGTAGGGGAAGAAGATGCGCTCGAGCCACTCCGGCTCGACGAGCGCGCGCCAGGCGGCGACGTTGTGCACGAATGCGTCCTTGGGATCGACGAGCGTGACGTCGGCCACATCGTCGAGCGCCTTGGCGACGTTGATGCCGCCGTATCCCCCGCCCAGCACTACGACGGTCGGGCGGTCTGCGGTGGTGTCCTGGTTCATTCGGTCTCCCAACTCACTTTTGACAATCAACAAAGGTCAGCCTAGCAGCTAGGCAAATCGTAGCGACCTCTCGCTTGCTAGCATGTATGAATGAGCACAGAGCCCGCAACGCAAGCCGGCGCCGAGCTCTGCGCGCGCGGCGACGCGGCACTCGCACGGGCGTTCGTGTTCCTCGGCAGGCGCTGGAACGGCGTGGTGCTCGGCAACCTCAGCACCGGCCCGGCCGGTTTCCGCGAGCTTGGCCGCTCGATCGGCGGGATCAGCGACTCGGTGCTCTCCGAGCGCCTCGCCGACCTGACGGCGGCCGGCCTGATCACCCGCACCGTCGATTCAGGGCCCCCGCTGGCTGTCTCCTACGCGCTGACCGAGCGCGGCCGCGCGCTGATGCCGGCGCTCGCGGAGATCTCGCGCTGGGCACACGCGCACCTTCCCGCCGACCCAGCCTGAGCGCCGATGCCGGCACGGCCTCGCCCGCCCGCAAGCGGCCGTGGCCTCGCAGCCGTCCGGCGTCCTCGCGCTCGCCCCGCCCGCCGGCCCCCTACGGCGTGAACTTGACCGTGATCACGTCACCGTCTCGCATCACGTAGTCGCGTCCCTCCAGCCGCAGCACGCCGCGGTCACGGGCGCCGGCGTAGCCGCCGGCCTCGATCAGCTCCGCCCAGTCCACGACCTCGGCGCGGACGAAGCCGCGCTGGATGTCCGAGTGGATCTGGCCCGCGGCGTGCCAGGCGCTCAGCCCGCGGCGCAGATGCCACGACTGCGCGGGCTTGGCCTCACCGACGGTGAAGAAGGCGATCAGCTCGAGCAGCGCGAAGGCGCCGCGGACGACGCGCTGCAGGCCGGCCTCGCCGACGCCCATCTCGCTGCGCATGCCCGCCGCCTCCTCCGCCTCGAGCTCCGCAAGCTCCGCCTCGAGCCGGGCGGAGACCGCGACGGCGCCCGCGCCCTGCGTCTTCGCGTAGGCGGCGATCGCCTCGGGAACAATGTCTGAGCCCTCGTCGACGTTGGCGACGAACAGCACCGGCTTGGCGGTGATCAGGCCGAGCGACCGCGGTCCGTCGCCGGCGTCCGCCGGCGGCGGGACGGTGCGGGCGGGCTGTCCTGCGGCCAGCGCGGCGACGACCCGCTCGAGCCATTCGAGCTCGGCGATCGCCGCGCGGTCGCCGCCGCGGGCCACGCGCGTGACGCGCCCGACGCGGCGCTCGGCCTGCTCGAGATCAGCGAGCATCAGCTCGGTTTCGATCGTCTCGATGTCGGCGAGCGGATCGACCCGGCCTTCGGGATGCACGACGTTGGCGTCACCGTGCGCCCGCACGACGTGCACGATCGCGTCGGTCTCGCGGATGTTGGCGAGGAAGCGGTTGCCGAGCCCTTCGCCGCGATGTGCGCCCGCGACGAGGCCGGCGATGTCGTGGAAATAGATCGTGTCGTGGACGACCTCGCTGGCCGCGAGCAGCTCGGCGAGCCGCTCGAGCCGCTCATCGGCGACGGCCACCACGGCAACGTTCGGCTCGATCGTCGTGAACGGGTAGTTCGCGGCCGCCGCCCCGGCCTGCGTCAGCGCGTTGAAGAGCGACGACTTGCCGGCGTTCGGCATGCCGACAATGCCGATCCTCATCTGGGCGCCGGCGATCGGCGCGGACGCGGCGTCAGCGGCCGGGCCGCCGGCTCAGGCATCGTGGCGCTCCGGCCCCGCGGGCTCGTCTGGCGCCGAGAGGACCGGCAGCGATCCGATCACGCAGCCGAGCAGCGCGCCGGCGAGCACGTCGGAGGGGTAGTGCACGCCGAGATAGACACGCGAGGCGGCGAAGCCGGCGGCCGCCAGATAGAGCGGCAGCGCCGGCGCGCCGGCGGCCGAGTAGACGCGCGCGGCGGCGAACGAGCTGGTCGCGTGCGCGCTGGGGAAGCTCAGCTGCGTCGGCGTGGCGGCCAGCGGCGGCAGGTCGGCCAGCTGCGGGCGTGGGCGGCGCACGGCGAACTTCAGCGCCGTGTTGAAGACGTAGGACCCAGCGACCGTGGCGGTCGCGATCCGCCACGCGCGCCGCTCCGCCGGCGCGGCGAAGACGGAGGCGCCGGCGCCGAACGCCAGCCAGATCGCAGCGTGCTGGCCGAGCGCGGAGAACGCCGCGACGGCCCGGTCGCTCGCCGGTGTGTGGGCCATCGTGCGCGCGGCGCGCAGCAGGGCGAGATCGGCGGCGTGCACGCGCGCGAGCCGCAGCCGCGGTTAGGCGCCGAAGCCGACGCGCGGCTCGTCGGAATCGACGCGCACATAGGCGACCTGCGCGAGATCGATCCGCACCGAGCCGTCCTCGAGCTCGAGCTCGACCCAGCGGCGGTCGCCGTCGAGTGAGTCGGTCAGGCCCTTCAGCGCGGCCGGGGCCACCCGCACCGCGAGGACCTGCCCGCCGGCGAAGCCGACCGACACCTTCTGGTGGCGCTCCGGGCTCATCCGCGGGCAGCCTCGACGAGCTCGGTCAGCACGCCACCGGTCGCCCGCGGGTGCACGAAGGCGACGCGCGAGTCGCGCAGCCCGGGGCGCGCCGCGGCGTCGATCAGCTCGACGTGGCGCTGCGCGAGCGTCGCGAGCGTGGCGTCGATGTCGGCGACCCGGTAGGCCACGTGGTGCACGCCGGGACCGCGCCGCGCGAGAAAGCGCCCCACAGGCGTGTCCGGCGCGAGCGGCGCGAGCAGCTCGATGCGATCATCGCCCGCCCCCATCAGCGCCGCCTCGACGCCCTGCGCGGGCAGGATCTCGCGGTGCAGAAGGTCCATGTCGAAGCTGTCGCGGTAGCGCTCGACGGCGTCGTCGAGCTCATCGACGGCGATCCCGAGGTGGTCAACGCGCTCGAACATCAGCCACTGATTCTACGGGGCGCGGCGGGCGCACCCGTGGCGGGGCCGCCCTCAGGCGCTGGGAGGCTCGCGCCGGGCCGCCGCGGCAAGGCGCGGGCGCGGCGGTG
>JBEKSK010000015.1:0-23937 GCA_049517155.1 Solirubrobacteraceae bacterium | reverse complement strand
CGAGGGCGCCCGCCGCCAGCATCGCCGCCGCGGCGAGGAGCCTGCGCCTGGCGCTACCGCGGCGTCTCAAGCTGTTGTCCGGGGGTATCGAGATCGCGCCGCCCCAGTCACGGCGCCAGTCTATCGGCGCCACTCAGCCGCTCAGCTCGTCGTAGTAGACCGCTTCGGCGGGGTAGGCCGCGTAGCCGCCGATCGCCGCGCGCGTGACCAGCTGCCCGGGAAGCTCGACAAGCGGGATGACCGGGAAGCTGTCTGCCACGATCGCGAGCGCCCGCGCCAGCACGCCGGCGCTCGCCGCCGCCGACCCGCTCCCCGTGAGCGCGCCGGCGAGCCGCGCCAGCGCCGCTGAGTCATAGCCCTCGACGTTCGCGGGCGAGTCACGCAGGTAGTCGGCGGCGATCGTGAAGGCGGCCGAGGCCAGCGGCGCGACCGCGGTCTCGAGCACGGCCGCGACGGCGCCGCTGCGCGCGAGCCCGGCCAGATCCGCGCAGCTGGCGACACGGCGCACACGCACGCTCACCGAGATCGCGCGCAGCTGCGCGACGATCGCGCGCAGCTGCGCCGGCGGGCCTTCGGGCGCGCAACTCGCCAGCAGCAAGCGGAAGCCGCGCGGGTACCCGGCGCGCGCGAGCAGGCGCCGTGCGAGCGCCACGCTGTGGCCGTAGGCCGGCTCGCGCACACCGGGCACCGCTGCGAACGTGCTCGCGAACGGGTGTCGCGCCGGCAGCGCGAAACCGCCGAACGCGCTTCGCGCGATCGCCGTGCGGTCGAGCGCCAGCGACAGCGCGCGGCGGACGAGCACGTTCGCGAGCGCCGCGTTGCGCTCGTCGGGCACGAGCGTGCTCACCGCGGTCGACGCGAGCGTCGCAGCGCGCAGCCCGCTCGTGTGCGCCGCAATCGCGAAGTCCGGCCAGTCAAGGCCCGCAGTGTGGGAGGCCTCCGCGGCGGCGACGTCGCCGAGCCGCAGCGCCGGCGCGGCTGCGGCCTCGATCGCGACCAGGCCGAAGTGCAGCGGGCGCCAGAAGCTCGGGTTCGCCCGCAGCAGCAGCTTGCCGCCGGGGTCGAACCCCAGGAGCTCCCAGGCGCCGTAGAAGGCGAGATGGCCGGCAAGCCAGCCGCGCGCGCTGCGATCGGCCGCGCTTTCGTGCGCCGCGACCGCGCGGGCGTCGAGCACGCCGAAGTGGAAGTCGCCGAGCACCGCCAGCGCGAACGGGCTGGGCGCGGTCACATTCAGCCGCACGCTGCGGGGCCCGAGCACGGTCGTCGGGTCGCGCAGCGAGATCCGCGCGAGCGTCGCGAGCGCGCGCGCCGGCGCGCTGAGCGCCAGCTCACGCCGGAAGCTGAAGTTCACGTCGGCGCCGCTCAGCGTGTGGCCGTATGCGCTCCTGACGCCCGGGCGCAGCGTGAAGAGGTAGTCGCCGCCGGCGAGCCGCCGCCACGAGCTGGCGAGGAAGCCGGTCAGCTCGGTGGCCGGCGCGAGCGTGGCGGCGCCCGGCGGGCGCCCGGCGGGGCGCACCAGCGTGCCCGCGAGCGAGGTCTCGATGGCGCCCGTGGCGGTGTCCTGCGGGGCCGCCGGGTCGAGGCTGCGCGGCAGCGCCGCGACGACGTCGATGAACTCCGCGGGGGCGCTCGGCGCCCGCTGCGCGGGCGAGCCGCCGCCGCAACCCGCCGCCGTGGCGGCCACGAGGAGTGCGATGAGGGCGCCGCGCGTTGAGAATCGCATCGGCTGAATCCTTGCGCGCCACGCGCGAACGCGCGCGAACGATCGCGCGCAGCCGTAGGATCTGAACCGAACGGCGCATGCGCCGTTCGGCGGAACGGCGCATGCGCCGTTCCGCGGGAGGGAGCATGCTCCCTCCCGAAAACCCGGACAAGGAGAATGCAGTTGGGCACCAACATCGATCCCCAGATCGACGGCGATCGCTTCCGCCATGTACTCGGGCACCTGCCGACAGGTGTCACGGTCGTCACGGCCCACCACCCCGGCGGGCCGGTCGCGATGTCGGCAAACTCCGTCACCTCGGTCTCGCTCGAGCCGCCGCTGATCCTCTTCTGCCCGGCGAAGAGCTCGACGAGCTGGCCGCGGATCCACGAGAGCGGGCGCTTCTGCGTCAACGTCTTCGCCGCCCACCATGAGGAGATCTCGCGGCGATTCGCGGCGCAGGGTGTCGACCGCTTCGCGGGCGTCGCCTGGCACTCGCGACCGGCCGGGCCGGCGCTCGATGATGCCGTCGCCTGGATCGAGTGCACGATCGACGCCGAGCACGAGGCTGGCGATCATCTGATCGTCGTCGGCGCCGTCGACCAGCTCGACGTGCGCGAGGGCGACGCCGACCCGCTGGTCTTCTTCCGCGGGCGCTACGGCTCGTTCTCGGTAAACGACTGAGAACCACGGCGACGGCCGCGCAGCGGCGATCTCTATGCTTGGCGGTCACGTGAGCCCCGTGGACGCAGTCACGCGCCGGAGGGTCACCTTCTCGCGCAACCTGACCCTTTCGCTGTCGCGAACGTGCGTGTCGCACTGCAAGTACTGCGCCTTCGCGACCCACCAGCCTCACCTGCACGAGCCCGACGAGGTTCGCCGGCTGCTCGATCACGCGGCGCGGCGAAACGTCAAGGAGCTGCTGATCCTGACCGGCGATGACCCCGGCCACCATCCGGGGGTCCGCGCGCGCCTCGAGGCGCTCGGCTTCGCGGACTTCGTCGACTACGTCGTCTGGTGCTGCCGCGAGGGGCTGGAGCGGGGGCTCCTGCCGCACACCAATCTCGGCGCGCTCTCGCGCGAGGAGCTGGGGCGGCTGCGCGAGGTGACGGCGTCCCAGGGACTGATGCTCGAATCGCTGCGCGGCGACCTCGTCGCGCACCAGGGCTCGCCGACCAAGGATCCGGCGCTCCGGATGCAGACGATCCGCGCGGCGGGCGAGTTGTCGATCCCGTTCACGAGCGGCATCCTCGTCGGCATCGGCGAGCAGCCGGCGGACCGCATCGCGGCGCTCGAGGCGCTCGCGGAGTGCCACCGCGAATACGGGCACATCCAGGAGCTGATCCTGCAGAACTTCGTGCCCCACCGGCGTTACTACGACGAGGATCCGGCGCAGGTGGCGACCGCCGCGGCGGCGGCGTACTGGCGCACCGGCCTTGGGCGCCATCCGAGCCTGGCACTGCCCGACTGGGCCTGCGAGGTGGGGCTCGCCGATCTGCGCGAGCTGGTCGCCTACGCCCGCGAGCTGCTGCCCGATGTCGGGATCCAGGTGCCGCCGAACCTCTCTGACGCCTGGCCGGAGCTGGTCGCCGCCGGTGCCAGCGACCTCGGCGGGCTCTCGGCCAACGGCGATCACATATCGCCCGAGCATCCGTTCCCCTCGCCGCTACAGGTTCGCCGCCGCCTCGCGCAGGACGGCGTCGCGCTGACCGAGCGCCTGTGTGTGTACGGCCGCTACATCGACCGCGAATGGCTCTCCCAGACGGTCCTTGACGTGATCACCCAGCGCTACTGGTCGTTCATCCCACGGCGCGGATCGGGACGGCGGACCGAGCGCGTGATCCGCCGCGACCTGGTCGCTGAGGCGATCGTGAAGGGGCGCGAGGGCATCATGCTGCGCGAGGAGGAGCTGACCGCGCTGTTTGCGGAAACGCGCCCGGCGGCGATCGAGGAGATCCGCGTCGCGGCCGATGAGCTGCGCGCGGAGCTGGCCGGCGAGACCGTGACGTTCGTCGTCTGCCGCAACATCAACGTGTCGAACATCTGCATCGTCGGCTGCGCGTTCTGCGGCTTCGGGCAGGGCAAGCGCTCGCCCGACGCCTACGAGTACGACCGCCCGGCGCTCGAGGCGAAGGTGGCGGAGGCCGTGCAGTTCGGCGCCACCGAGATCTGCATGCAGTCGGGCATCCATCCCGACTGGACGCTCGAGGACTACGAGCACTGGCTGCGCGTGATCAAGGAGGCGGCGCCGCAGCTGCACCTGCACGCATACTCGCCGATGGAGATCGCCCACATGTGCGACATCTCGGGTCTCGGGCCGGCCGCGGTCTTCGCGCGGCTGCGCGAGGCGGGCCTTGACTCCACGCCCGGGACCGCCGCCGAGGTGCTCCACGACGGCGTGCGCGAGCGGATCTCGCCGAACAAGCTGCCGGTGGCGCGCTGGGTCGAGATCATCGAGGCATCCCACGCCGCCGGCCTGCGCTCGACCGCGACGGTGATGTTCGGGCACATCGAGGAGCCATGGGAGTTGGCCGAGCACATGCGCGTCGTGCGCGAACTGGCGGAGCGCACCGGCGGCTTCACCGAATTCGTGCCGCTCTCCTTCATCCCCTACCAGACGCTGCTCGGGCGCACGCACGGCGTCGAGGAGATCTCCACAGCCGAGAAGCTCAAGCACACCGCCGTGTTTCGCCTCGCGCTGGGCCGCTCGATCGCGAACCTGCAGAGCTCGTGGGTCAAGATGGGACTCGACGCCGCGACCGAGTCGCTGCGCTGGGGGGTCAACGACCTCGGCGGCACGCTGATGGAGGAGTCGATCAGCCGCATGGCGGGCTCCTACCACGGCGTGCGCCTGGAGCCCGAGCAGCTGGTCGGCGCCGCCCACGCGGCCGGCCGGCCCGCCGCCGAGCGCTCGACGCTCTACCGCATCCTGCGCCGCTACGAGCTCGCCGGCGCGGCCGCAGCCGAGCGCGCGGATTCCGCCGCACTCGCCTGAGCAGCGGTTTGCGCCGCGGTCGCGGCGCGGTCGCGGCGCCCGCACCCACTAGGATTCCGCGTGTTGGATCGATCCGCGACTTGACGAGGTCAGAGCGCTCTGAGCACCGTTGACACCAGCAGTGCCGACGCCGGAGTGGAGGACCACGCCGCTGCGGCGACTGGCGCCGAGCACGACAGCGCAACGTTTCTGCAGCGTGACGATCGCATCGCGCTCTTTGCGCTGATGGCCCGTGCGCGCGCGATCGAGGAGCGCGGACTGAGCCTCTACAAGCAGGGCAAGGTACCGGGGTCGTTCTATGACGGCCGCGGCCAGGAGGCCACCGCGGTCGGCGCGACCTTCGCGCTCGGCCCCGATGACCCGGTCTGCCCGCTGATCCGCGACCTTGGCGCGCACGTCGTCAAGGGCACCCCGGCGGCCGCGATCCTCGGCCACTACCTGGGCCGCACCGGCGGCGTCGGCCGCGGCCGCGACGGCAACGTCCACTTCGGCGACGCGCGGCGCGGCGTCCTCGGCATGGTCTCGATGCTGCCCGACATGATGGTGGTGGCCGTCGGCATGGCGTGGGCCTTCAAGCTGCGCGGCGAGCAGCGCTGCGCGCTGAGCTTCTTCGGCGAGGGCGCCACCTCGGTCGGCGACTGGCACGAGGCGATGAACCTGGCCGGCCTGTGGCGGGTGCCGGCGATCTTCGTGCTCGAGCAGAACCGAGGCGCGCGAGCGCGCGCACGCCGGCGAGGGCCCGACGCTGATCGCGGCACAGACGATGCGCATGCACGGTCACGGCGCCCACGACGACGCAGCGTATGTGCCGGCGGAGGTCTTCGAGCACTGGGCGGCGCGCGACCCGCTGGAGCTCCAGCGCGAGCGGCTGCGCTCACTCGGCGTCGACGTCGAGGCGATCGACGCCGCGGTCCGCGCCGAGATCGAGCTCGCGACGGCGGAGGCGCTGGCGATGGCGCCGGCGCAGCCGCAGTCGCCGCTCGAGGATGTCTTCTGCGAGGGCGAGCCGCAGGTCGTGGGACGCGGCGCGGCGCCGTGGAGCCGTTTCGCGGGCTAGTGACGGAGCTGACCTACCTCGAAGCGATCTCCGACGCGCTGCGCGTGGCGCTTGCGACGGACGAGCGCGTCGTGCTGCTCGGGGAGGACATCGGCGCCTTCGGCGGCGCCTTCAAGGTCACCGCCGGGCTGCAGCGGGAGTTCGGCGCGCAGCGCGTGATCGACACGCCGATCTCGGAGGAGGCGATCATCGGCGGCGCCGTCGGCGCGGCGATCGTCGGCATGCGCCCGGTCTGCGAGATGCAGTTCGCCGATTTCGTGGCCTGCGGCTTCGACCAGCTCGTCAACGTCGCGGGCAAGCTGCACTGGCGCCTGGGCCTGGCGGCGCCGATCGTCGTGCGCCTGCCGAGCGGCGGCGGCGTCTCCGGCGGTCCGTTTCACTCGCAGAGCCCCGAGGCCTGGTTCATGCATGCGCCGGGCCTGAAGGTGTTCGCGCCCTCCAGCGCGCACGACGCCAAGGGGCTGCTGCTGGCGGCGATCGCCGACCCCAACCCGGTCGTCTTCCTCGAGCACAAGTACCTCTACCGCCGCGTGCGCGGCGAGGTGCCGGAAGGCGCCTACGAGACGCCGCAGACCGCGCAGACGGTGCGCGAGGGCGACGACCTCGTGGTGATCGCCTACGGTGCGATGGTCCACGCGGCGGTTGCGGCCGCGGCCGAGATCGAGGAGGCGAGCGTCCGCGTGCTCGACCTGCGAACGCTCGTGCCGCTCGACGAGCGGGCGATCCTCGACGCCGTCCGCGACTGCGCCAAGGTGGTCGTCGTCGATGAGGCCAACTACACGTGCGCACCCGGCGCCCAGGTCGCCTCGCTGATCGCGCAGTACGGCTACGGCGACCTCGACGGGCCGGTCGTGCGCGTCGCCACGCCCGACGCGCCGATCCCCTTCGCGCCGGCGCTCGAGCGCGCGGCGCTGCCGGGCAGCGATCGCATCCGGGACGCCTGCCGTGAGCTCCTCGCCTACTGAGATGGCCGGCGGCGAGCGCCTGCTCGAGATCGTGATGCCCCAGCTCGGCATCACCGTCACCGAGGGGACGCTCGTGGGCTGGCACAAGCAGCCGGGGGACCGGGTCGAGCCCGACGAGGCGATCTGCGAAGTCTCGAGCGACAAGGTCGACTCCGAGGTCCCCGCCCCGGCAGCGGGGCGCATCACCGAGCTGATCGTCGCGGTCGGTGAGACGGTCGAGGTCGGCACGGTGATCGCGATGATGGAAGCCGATCAGGCCCCCGCCCAGGGGGTTCCCTCCCCGGTGGCGGTCGCGCCGGGCGGCGAGCGCGACGCGGCGCCGCCTGCGCCGCGTGACGCGGCGGGCCGTGGCTCCGCGGAGCGCCATTCGCCGGTCGTCGTGCGCCTCGCCGCCGAGCTTGGCGTCGCGCTCGAGCGCGTGGTGGGTAGCGGACGCGACGGGCGCGTACGCCGCGAGGATGTGCTGGCGGCGGCGGAGCAGACGGCGGCGGCGCCGGCGCCGGCTGAGGAGTCGGTGTACACCCCGCCGCCGCCCGGCGCGCTCTCGCGGATGCGGCGCTCGATCGGCGAGCACATGAAGCGCTCCCTGAGCACGGCGGCGACGGTCACCTCATGGATCGAGGTGGACTTCTCCGCCGTCGAGGCCCGCCGTCGCGAGCTCGGTGTGACGGCGCTGCCGATCGTGGCGGCGGCGACGATCGAGACGCTCGCGCAGTTCGGCGAGCTGAACGCCTGGCTGGAGGGCGAGCGCTACACCCGCCACACCGAGGTGAATCTCGGCATCGCCGTCTCGCTCGGCACCGAGGGACTGATCGTGCCGGTCGTGCGAGCGGCCCAGACGCTCGGCGTGACGGAGCTCGCCGAGCGGATCGCCGATCTCGCGGCCCGCGCCCGCGCCGGCACGCTGTCACCAGATGAGGTCCGCGACGGCACCTTCACGCTCACCAACCCCGGCCAGTTCGGCACCTTCATGGCGACGCCCGTGATCAACCAGCCACAGGTCGCAATCCTCGACACCGAGGCGATCGTCCGCCGCCCCGTCGTTGTGACGGCGGACGGAGCCGAGACGATCGCGATCCGCCCGATCTGCGTGCTCGGCCTCTCCTGGGACCACCGCGCGCTCGACGGCGTCGTCGCCGCCCGCTTCCTCGCCGCGCTGCGCGAGCGCCTGCAGAGCTGAGTGGGCGCGGGCGCGGAGCGGGCGCGGAGCGAGGCCGATCCCGGCTGACGGCGCGGCCCGGGGCCGGGGATCGCCGCCGGGCCGCGCGAGCTCCTCACACAGCCGCCAGCGGGGGCCGGCCGGTGCGCTCGACGCCATGCAGGGCTCAAACGTTCACGCAAATCGCGGGCAAACTTTGTTGGCGGCCCGCCCGCGGGAAGGCCCGGAAACGGTAGCGTGCGGACCGGAGGGCGTGATGGTGAGGTTGGCCCGCACGGGGCTCGGCAACATCAGCTGACTTTCAAGCGTAAATCCCGCTTCGGAGGTCAAGATGACACGGTCGCCGGTTCTCACTCTTTTGCACCCATTCCGGCGCAGCGGCTGCCGGCGTGCGCGTTCCCACGTCGCGGCAACCGCCGTGCCTCGACTCCGCGTCGACGGCGGTCGCAGGAAAATCTCGCGACAGCCTGGAGGTCGGTCATGAGCGCCGACACGCAGGAGTTCGGGAGTGTGCAGCGCATGCGCGCCCTGGCGCGCGCCAACGAGGTCCGCGGCGCGCGAGCCGCCTTGAAACGGCGGATCGCAACGGGCGAGACCAGCGCTGCCGAGGCGATTCTCGGGGGCGGCGCGGAGATCGCCGGCATGGCGTTGATCGAGCTGATGATGAGCCAGCGCAGCTGGGGTCATGCCCGCTGCGCCCGGCTTCTGGTGTCGATTCCGCTGTCGGAGAACAAGCCCGTCGGCTCGATGACCGACCGCCAGCTCGCCCTGCTCGTGGCGATGCTGCGAGCGGCGAATCAATCGCAGCAGTTCGACCGGTCCCCGCGTGCGCAGGACGCTCGAGCATCGGGGTCGCGCCAGGCTGCTTTCGCGGCGACGAACTGATCGTCATGAGCGGCCACTCCGACGGGAGCGCTCCCTGCCGCCGCCTCGTGGGCTCGGCGGTTGCGGCGCCGGTCGCCGGCGCGCGCGTCGCCGCGGCGCGGTCGGGCGCAGACGCAGTAGCAGCGGCTCGTGGGCGCGCAGCGGATCGCTGTGGCTCGCGGCGCACGACGCGCCACGGCGGACCGCGCAGCGGCCGGCGCGGCCGGCGTGCGCTGGTGCGTCCGATGCGGGCCCGGCGTCGTCAGGCGTGCGTGCGCGCGTAGTCGACCGCGGCCACGTCGTCGCTGCCGTGGCCGGCTTCGACCGCTCGCGCAAGGCGATCGTGGACAACCTGTAGAAGGGGGGTCGGCGGCGCCAGCTGGGCCGCCAGATCGATGTCCTTCAACGCGAGCTGGACCGCGAAGCCGGCCGTGTAGGCGCCGGCATCCATCAGTTCCACTTTCTGCAGTTCATACGGCATGGCGAGCGGCCCGGCCGCCAGCGCCCGGGTGAACGTCGCATGGTCGATGCCGAGCGTGTCGCAGAGTGCGAGCACATCGCTCATGGCGACGGTCGCCGCTGTCATCCAGGCATTCACCGCGAGTTTGAGAGAACTGCCCTCGACGCCCGTGCCGACGTGCAGCACGGAGGAGCCGAGCGCATCCAGCACCGCCCGCGCGTTGCGCAGCGCCGCGTCCTCCCCGGCGACGAGCCACACGAGCCTTCCCTCGCGTGCGGGTGTGGTGCTGCCGGACACCGGCGCGTCGAGGTATGCGACGCTATGGGCGGCCGCGAGATCGGCGAGCGAGCGTGCGCTGCGCGGGCCGACGGTGCTGGCCTGCACCCAGACCGCGCCGTCGCGCATCTGCCCGATCACCTGCTCCATGACCGAGGCGACGGCATCGCCGTCGCGGAGCACCGTGATCACCGCCGCCGCGTCGTGGACCGCGTCGCCGGCGCGCTCGACCGCGGTGACGGCGGTTGAGTTCGCCGCCGCTGCGCGAGCCCGCTCGGCCGTGCGGTTCCAAAGACGAACCTCATGCTCGGTCTCACCGAGCCGCGCCGCCATCGCCGCCCCGAGCGCTCCCGCTCCGAGCACGGCGACCACACGAGTGTCAGACATCAAGCCGCCTCCCAATGAGATCGCACGACTGAAGTACCTTCAACGCGGTTCCCGGCCGCGCCTGGCGTGACGTTAGCGGCTGGGCCATCCACGTGCCGGCGCTCGGCCGCTCCCACGGCTCGCCGACGGGGTTTCACGCCCCCCGGAACGCTCAGTACTCGTAGAAGCCGCGACCGGACTTGCGTCCGAGGCGGCCCGCGGCGAGCATCCGCCGAAGCAGCGGCGGTGCCGCGTAGTCCGCTCGCTTGAATTCCTCAAACAGCGAGTCGCACACCGCGCAGACGACGTCGAGGCCGATGAAGTCGCACAGCGTCAGCGGCCCCATCGGGTGCCCGCAGCCGAGCACCATGCCGCTGTCGATGTCCTCGCGCGTGGCGAAGCCCGCCTCGAACATCGAGATCGCGCCCACGAGGTAGGGGATCAGCAGCATGTTGACGACGAAGCCCGCACGGTCGGGGCCCGTGACGGCCGTCTTGCCGAGGCTCTCGACGAAGCTCCGAGCCGTTGCGAGTGTCTGCTCGCTCGTGCCCAGCGCCGGGATCACCTCGACCAGGCGCATCACCGGCGCCGGCGAGAAGAAATGCAGGCCGAGCATCCGCTCCGGCGCGGGGATCGCGGCGGCCAGCGCCGCGATCGGGATGCTCGAGGTGTTCGAGGCGAGCACCGCGTCGGCGGACACCGTAGCGGCGAGGCGGTCGAAGACATCGAGCTTGACCGCGAGATCCTCGAGCACGGCCTCGATCACCAGCTCCCGGTCAGCGAGATCGGCGAGCTCGTCGACGTAGCTGATCCGCTCGAGCAGCGCGCTGCGACGCTCGGAGTCGAGCTTGCCCGCCGTCAGCGCCCGCTCGGTCGAGGCGACGATGCGCGCCAGCGACGGCGCGCGCGCCTGCGCCAGCGGCTCGTGCACGCGCACGTCGTGGCCTGCTGCGGCCACGGTCTCGGCGATGCCGCTCCCCATCAGGCCGCCGCCGACGATCCCGACTCGAAGGGGCGCGTTCACGCGTCGATTCTATGCGCAGAGGAGATCGTCAAGGCAGCCCGCGAAGAACTCCAGCGCGAGCGCGCGCTGCTCTGCGGCGGCGAGCATCTGCCGTTCGCGTCGCGCGCGCCCCACACATTGCGCCATGCCGTGGCAGCCTGCGCTACCCTTCCACGCAGTGTTGATCGCCTGCTTCTATCACTGGTACACGGCGGGCCTCTACGCCTCGCCCGTCATCCTCGTCGGCGGCTGGCTTTTCTTCGCGAGCCGCCGCGACCGCCGGCGCGACGACCGTGACGGCGGAGCGCCGCCCAGCGCGCCGCCGCAAGCACTCTCAAGCTAGGCGCCCCGACGCTCACCTCGCTCGTCCCAGCCGTCAAGGGTCCGGGCGTCACCGCCGACATCTTCGTCCTGGCGCTGGCCGCCATCTACTGGGTGCCCTACCACCGCCGCGCCGCGCGGCTGGCGCGAGAGGGGCGGCCGGTGCCGCGCTGGCGGCAGTGGTGCTACGGCGGCGGCCTGGTCGTGCTGATCGTCGCGCTGAGCACGCCGCTCGGCGTGCTCGCCGAGAAGCTGCTCGTGGCGCACATGGTCGAGCACCTGCTGATCGGCGACATCGCCGCGCTCCTGATCGTGCTCGGGCTGACCGGGCCGATGATCGCGCCGCTGCTGCGGATCGGCCTGTTCGCGCGGCTGCGCGTCTTCGCCCACCCGCTCGTGGCGCTGCCGGTCTGGGCGATCGACCTCTACGCCTGGCACCTCCCCGTGCTCTACCAGGCTGCGCTTCGCAACGAGAGCGTCCACGCGCTCGAGCACGCCTGCTTCCTGCTGGCGGGGATCGCGATGTGGATGGCGCTGCTCGGGCCGTTGCCGAAGCCCGCCTGGTTCGGCAACCTCGGCCGGCTCGGCTACATCATCGCGGTCCGCCTGATCGAGGCGGTGCTCGGCAACATCCTGCTGTGGTCGCACACCGTCTTCTACCCCTACTACGGTGTCTACGAGAAGGCCTACGGCATCTCGCCGCTCGGGGACCAGGTCGACGCCGGCGCGGTGATGATGGTCGAGGGCAGCATTCTCACGATCCTGCTGTTTGCGTGGCTCTTCATGCGCGCCGCGAGCCAGTCCGAACAGCGCCAGGCGCTGCTCGACTTCGCGCACGCCAACAACCTCGAGCTCGACGACGCGCGGGCGGCGCGAGCCGTGGCCGCCGGGCGCGGCGATGAGCTGCGAGCGAGGCTCGAGCAGCGGCTGACGTAACCGGCCGATTGGCGTTGTTCGCCAAGGCGCGGCGGCTGATTGGCTTTGCGGTCGGCCCTCTGCGCCTGGGCAGAAACGCGGATAGCACGCGCCAGCGCCGCTTCCGCGCTCGCCTGCTCGACGGTGGGCAGCTCGGCTCCGGCCTGATCACCGTTGAATCGCCGCTTGCGCGTTGCGCTTCAATCCGCGACGCCGAGTCTCGCACGTCGACTCGGAGCGTGGTCAGGTGGGTGCGTCGTCCAGGGCGCGGCGCTTATCGCTTGGCTGGGTCGCTGGAAGGCCGAACGTCGCGAATGATCGGGGGTCGTTGAACAGGGCGATGCGCGCGATCGCGGTGGCGGTCGTGGTGAGGACGACGAGGGCGAACGCTTGGTAGGTGCCGTCTTCGGCGCGGCGATATGCGGCTGCGGCGGGTTGCCCGTTCGCGCCCGTGGGAATCATGCGGTAGAGATCCGGTGATTCCAGGAAGCGCTTGATGAAGCGCAGGCAGTTGCGCTTGCCGGCGAACCACGTCCGCGAAGCGGTCATTTCGAGTGTGGCGTCGTCGCGCAGGATCTGCTCCAGGGCTGCCAGGTCGCCCTGTTCGAACGCTGCGATGTAGCGGTCAAGGAGAGCGCGGGCTTCAGGCTCGCTGGGCTCGGTGAGCTCGTCGATCTGCGGCGAGCCCTGCTCGAGCCGCGTACGCGCGCGCTGGAGAGCACTCTTGACGGCCACCGTGCTGATGCCGAGCATTTGCGCGACCTCGGCCGCCGGGAGGTCCAGCCCGTCCCGCAAGATCAACACGGCACGCTGCCGCGCGGGTAATAGTTGGAGGCTTGCGATCAACGCCAATCGGACGCTGGCGTTGACCGCCGCGATCGTCGAAGGATCCTCGGCCGGCGCGGTAACGAGTGCAGTGGGAATCGGCTCTATCCAGCGGACGTCGGGACCCGCCAGGGACGCCTCGCCGTCAGGGTCGTCACTGGGACCGCCCAGCCCGGAGGGCAACACGCGGCGGCTGCGGTGCGCAAGGGCGTTCAAGCAGGCATTGGTCGCAATCTGGTAAAGCCAGACACGCATCGAAGAGCGGCCCTCAAACCTGTCGTAGGCACGCCAAGCCCTCAGGTAGGTCTCTTGAACGAGATCTTGGGCCTCGTCGACCGACCCCAACATCCTGTAGCAATGCGCCAGCAGCTCGCGGCGAAACGGCTGTGTCGCGCGAGCGAACTCATTCGCTTCGGGCGTCGCCCGGGCGGGCTGGGCGCCAATGCCGTCACCGCTGGCTGGCTCGGCGGCCGTCACCTGGAATGTGTTCGTGGCTCGGCGCCCGGCCATCGTGTCATTTTCCCGCTGCGCACTAGGCGAGGCTCTCGGCACAGTTGTGGAACGCCTCGACGCGCCAGTGTGCGTCGTGCCTGCAGAGCACCCAGCCATCGATCGTCCTGCTCTCGCGGGCAGCCTCGTCCTGGCCCGCTATGACGATCGCGCCCTTACTGAGCACGATCGCCGTATCGGCACCGACGAAACGGATGCTCTGCACCTCGTGGACTCCCTTCGAGCCCTTCAGTTCGCCGGCGAACATCGCTGCAATCGTCGCACGAATCGCGTCCCTGTTGGGCATGTAGACCCCCGTATGCACAGCGGTCGCGTCCGCTGCATAGCGTGCGA
This sequence comes from Solirubrobacteraceae bacterium, assembly GCA_049517155.1. Taxonomy (GTDB): domain Bacteria; phylum Actinomycetota; class Thermoleophilia; order Solirubrobacterales; family Solirubrobacteraceae; genus Palsa-513. The sequence continues at coordinate 10,186 of JBEKSK010000015.1, read as the reverse complement.
CGAAGGCGTCTGGGTCGTTGTCCGCCCAGGCTGCATAGACCTCGTTGAGCACGGCTCGCACAGCGCTCGCGTCTTCGGTCGCGATGAGCTCGGTGGCAGTCATGGTTCTCCTGTCTTCGCGTGATCTGGAGCGCTCGCTGATCCCAAATCGTTCGTGGCGCACCTGGGCTCCATCCGCCCACACCCGCCGCCAGCATCAGAGCGCTTGAACGTATTGACCGGCGGAATGGTCAAAAGGAATCGCTGCCACCGAGCGAGCGCCCGCTTCGAACGTGTATCAGGCGAGCCCGTGGGCAGCGACAACGATGCGACGCCGTTAGCGGCGGGCAGGACCCCCGGGAATCCGCTCGCCCACGAGCGCCGCGCTTGCCACGCCGGCGGGAACTGTGCGGGGCTCCCGGTGCTCGTCAGTCGAGCGAGCCGCGCGGAGCGACGAGGACGCTGGCGATGCCGAGGGCACGGCACAGCGACTCGAAATGGCGGTCGTAATGAAGGACGCCGAAGCCGCGCTCGGCGGCTGCGGCTGCGATCAGGTAGTCAGCTGCTGGTAGGCGTCGCTGGCCCTCAAGCTCGCGTGAGGCGCCGATCGCGCGCTCACACGCGGCACGCGTGACGGGCGCCTGCAGCAACGCGCTCAACGCGCGGTCCAAATCGCGGAAGGCGTCCTCGTCGCGAGCACCGGCGAGCAGCTCAAGCGCGACAACCGGGCAGATCACCAATAGTCCGTCGGCCAGCGTTGACTGCCAGCGCGGCGCCACCGAGGGAGCGTGCTGGCGGTTCCAAGCAGACGTGTCGAATACCAGCGGCGCGCCCGAGCCATACGGCTCAGCGGCGGGCGGCATGCAGCTCGGCTGTCACCTGCAAGTCGAAGCGATCGTCGTCACCGCTTGAAATCCGGCGCAGGAACTCGATCGCCTCGTCACGTCGCTGCTGTTCATCTCGCAGCGCCTGAGCTCCGCGTACGGCGAGGTCGCGCACGGCACGCGAGCGTGACTCGCCGCCAAACTCCGCCAGCGCGTCGGCGAGTTCGCGATCGACGGTCACCTGAACACGAGACGCAGCCACGCACGAAGTGTACCGCGTGAGTGGTACACGACTCGACTCGCAGCGCCACTGGTGCACGAGACCACCTCCATGATCGACGTTGCAGAAGCAACACCGACCTTCTAAAGCAGGCGCACGATGGCGACGACGCCGACCGCCACGATCAGCGCGCGCAGCGGCGCCGGCGGCAGGCGTCGCCCGTAGCGGGCGCCGAGGGCGCCGCCTGAGATCGAGCCAAGCGCGATCAGGCCGACCGCGGGCCAGGCGACGTGCGCGACGAGCGCGAAGATCGCTCCCGACAGCAGGTTGGCGAGACCTGCGAGCACGTTCTTTAGGGCGTTGACGCGCTGCAGCGCGTCGTCGAGCGCGAGGCTCAGGATCGCCAGCAGCAGGATGCCCTGTGCCGCGCCGAAGTAGCCGCCGTAAACGCCCGTCACGAAGACCGCCGCCAGTGTCGCCGCCGCGATGCGCTCGTGCGCCTGGCCGCGGTGGCGTCGCAGCAACGCGGCCAGCCGCGGCTGGGCAAGGATCAGGATCAGCGCGGCGGCGATGAAGACCGGCACGATCGACTTGAACGCCGACGGCGGCAGCGTCAGCAGCAGCGTCGCGCCGGTCGCGGCGCCGGCCGCGGTCGCGCATGCGAGCGTGCGGATCCTGGCCCCCTGGCCCTTCAGCTCGGCGCGGTAGCCGACCGCTCCCGCCAGCGATCCTGGTACCAGGCCGATCGTGTTGGAGACGTTGGCGACGACCGGCGCGTAGCCGAACGCCAACAGCACCGGAAAGGTGATCAGCGTGCCCGATCCGACCACCACGTTGATCGCCCCCGCCGCTCCGCCGGCAGCCAGAATCGCCAGGGCGTGCAACAGGCTCAATGCTCAGAGCGTCCCGAGCTGGCTTCTTGGGCTCACCCCGCGACAGGCTAGCGGCCCCCGCACCGGGCAAGCGCGATAATCGGTCGCCCGCCCTGTAGCTTTCACCCCGGCCCAGGAGACAGCCATGTCAGCCAACAGCTTCGATGCACGCGCCGAGCTGGAAGTGGGCGGCCGGCGGTTTGAGATCTTCCGCCTCGACGCCCTGCAGGAGCGCTTCGACGTCGCGCGGCTGCCGTTCGCGCTGAAGATCCTGCTCGAGAACCTGCTGCGCAACGAGGGCAATGGCTCCGTCAGTGCCGCCGACATCGAGGCGCTCGCGTGCTGGGATGCGGCCGCCGAGCCGAGCGTGGAAATCGCCTTCACGCCGGCGCGCGTGCTGCTGCAGGACTTCACCGGCGTTCCCGCCGTCGTCGATCTCGCCGCGATGCGCGACGCGATCGTGGCGCTCGGCGGCGACGCGGCCCGGATCGAGCCGCTCGTTCCGGCCGAGCTGGTGATCGACCACTCCGTGCAGGTCGACGTGTTCGGGACCCGCGACGCGTTCGCCCGCAACGCGGCACGCGAGTTCGAGCGCAACGCCGAGCGCTACGCCTTCCTGCGCTGGGGGCAGAACGCGTTCGAGCGCTTCGCGGTCGTGCCGCCCGACACCGGGATCGTGCACCAGGTCAACCTCGAGTATCTGGCGCGGGTCGTCTTCGTCGCCGAGCGTGAGGGCGAGTTGCCGCTCGCCTATCCCGACACGCTGGTCGGCACCGACTCGCACACGACGATGGTCAACGGCCTCGGCGTGCTCGGCTGGGGCGTCGGCGGCATCGAGGCCGAGGCCGCGATGCTCGGCCAGCCGACCACGATGCTCCTGCCTGCGGTCGTCGGCTTCCGCCTCGAGGGCGCGTTGCCGGAGGGGGCGACGGCGACCGACCTCGTGCTGACCGTGACCGAGATGCTGCGCGCGAAGGGCGTTGTCGGCCGCTTCGTCGAGTTCTTCGGCCCGGGCCTCGCCGGCCTGCCGCTCGCCGACCGCGCGACGATCGGCAACATGTCGCCGGAGTTCGGCTCGACCGCCGCGATCTTCCCGATCGATGCGGAGACGCTGCGCTACCTGCGCTTCAGCGGCCGTCCGGCGGAGCAGATCGAGCTGGTCGAGGCCTACGCCCGCCTGCAGGGTCTCTGGCACGACGAAGTGACGCCCGAACCCCGTTTCAGCGACACGCTCGCGCTGGATCTCGCGACGGTCGAGCCGAGCATCGCCGGGCCGCGGCGCCCGCAGGACCGCGTGCCGCTGCGCGCCGCGCGCGAGCGCTTCCAGGAATCGCTCGCCGGCTTCGTCGAGCCTTCGGCGGCCGACGCCCCGGCGGCGATCGCGACGGAGCAGATCGACCACGGCGCGGTCGTGATCGCCGCGATCACGAGCTGCACCAACACCTCGAACCCGTCGGTGATGGTCGCGGCCGGGCTGCTCGCCCGCGCGGCGGTCGCGCGCGGGCTCACCGCCAAGCCGTGGGTCAAGACGTCGCTCGCCCCGGGCTCGCGGGTCGTCACCGAATATCTCGCCCGTGCGGGGCTGACCGAGCCGCTCGAGGCGCTCGGCTTCAACCTCGTCGGCTACGGCTGCACGACCTGCATCGGGAACTCCGGCCCGCTGCCGGAGGAGGTCTCGCGCGAGGTCGCCGAGCGCGACCTCGCCGTCGTCGCGGTGCTGTCGGGCAACCGCAACTTCGAAGGGCGCATCCAGAGCGAGGTCAAGATGAACTACCTCGCGTCACCGCCGCTCGTCGTGGCCTACGCGATCGCCGGCACGATGGACATCGACATCGCCGGCGAGCCGCTCGCGACCGGCTCCGACGGCGAGCCGGTGTACCTGCGCGACATCTGGCCCTCGAGCGCCGAGATCGCCGACACGGTCGCCGACGCCGTACAGTCGGACATGTTCCGAAAGAGCTATGCGGAGGTGTTCGACGGCGACGCGAACTGGCATTCGCTGGAGGTTCCCGGCGGCGAGCACTACGACTGGCGCGACTCGACCTACGTCCGCCGCCCGCCGTTCTTCGACGGGCTCGCCGCGACGCCCAGCGTGCCCCGCGACATCGCCGGCGCCCGCGTGCTCGCGGTGCTCGGGGACTCCGTCACGACCGACCACATCTCACCGGCGGGGGCGATCAAGCGCGACAGTCCGGCTGGGCGCTACCTGCAGGAGCATGGCGTCTCGGCGGCCGACTTCAACTCCTACGGCGCGCGGCGCGGCAACCACGAGGTGATGGTCCGCGGCACCTTCGCGAACATCCGCCTGCGAAACAAGCTCGGCGGCGCCGGCCGCGAGCCGCTGCCGGAGGGCGGCTTCACACGCCATCTGCCGGGTGGCGACGTGCTCGCCATCTATGACGCCGCGATGCTCTACGCGCAGCAGGGTGTGCCGCTCGTCGTGCTCGGCGGCAAGGACTACGGCGCCGGCTCCTCGCGCGACTGGGCCGCCAAGGGGCCGCTGCTACTCGGCGTGCGCGCCGTGATCGCCGAGAGCTTCGAGCGCATCCACCGCGCCAACCTGGTCGGCATGGGCGTGCTGCCGCTGCAGTTCTTGCCCGGCGAGAGCGCGGACTCGCTCGGTCTCAGCGGCGAGGAGGTTTTCGGGATCGACGGCGTCGCGGGCCTGCTCGAGCCCGGCGAGCGCCCGCGTCAGGCCACCGTCACCGCGGACGGCCGAAGCTTCGAGACCCGCGTGCGGATCGACACGCCGATGGAGGTCGAGTACTACCGCCACGGCGGCATCCTGCAGTACGTGCTGCGTCAGCTGCTGAGCTGATCGGACGTTTCGAGCAGCCCGCTGATGCCAGCGTCCTGCTCGGTTTCGAGCCCGCCTTCGGTCTCGGTGTCGCGCGCCACCTCGAAGGGCTCGACGAAGCGCGAATGCCCGAAGCGGCTCCAGTAGCGGCTGGTCGCGCGCAGCAGTTCGGCGTCGAGGTAGCGGCGCTGCTTGACCTGCGACGTGTAGGAGCGGATCACGGCGAGCTTGCGGTCCATGAACTCGTCGACCGGGACGAAGCGGCTCGGACGGAATTCGACCGTCGAGGATGGCGTCTGGTAGCAGAACACACGCGGCACGCGGCGCGCCGCGACGGTCGTCGCGTGATGCACGTTGCGATGGTCGGGGTTCAGGTCGTGCGCGCTCGGCGCATAGATCGTGTCGGGCGCGAGCTCCTCGATCACACGCGTGATCTCGGCGATAGTCGCGCCGCCCTCGCTGACGCTCGAGTCCGCGAGGTTGACGTGGAACAGTCGCACGCCCATCAGCTCCGCCGCGCGCGAGGCCTCGCGCGCGCGATCGGCCGGCACGCTCTCGCCGCCGGTCAGCACCAGCACCGCGACGGCGTGGTCCTGGGCGACATGGCTCAGCAGGGTGCCGCCGGCGCCGACCTCGACGTCGTCGGGATGGGCGCCGATCGCCAGCACCGACGAGCTCGAAGCGGCCTTGCGGCGCGCGCTCAGCGCTACCAGCTCGTCGATCTTCTCGATCAGCGTGCGCCGGTCGACCGGCTTGGTCAGGAAGTCATCGGCGCCGACGCGGATCGCCTCGACGGCGTTATCGAAGCTGCGGTGGCCGGTCAGGATCAGGGTCGCGACGTGCGGCTGGGCGGACTTCAGCTTCATCACGAGCTCGAGGCCGCTCATGCCGGGCAGCTCGATGTCGGTGATGATCAGATCCCAGTCCTTCTCGCCGGCGGCCGCGAGCGCCGACTCGGCGGTCGGGGTCCAGCGCACCAGTGCGCGTTCACGCATGACCTCGGCCGTCACGGCGGCGAAGATCGCGTCGTCCTCGACGAGCAGGATGCGAAGGCGGCGTTGCGTACTCATCGGCTCGACCCCGCTGCCACGACGTGCGGCCAGAGCACTCGGAGATCGCCGCTGCCGCGGTTATTCTCAGGCGCATGAGCGTTCCCGACGACACCGTCCCGGGCCTGCATTCCGCCGAGGATGGCCAGCACTCCGGCGAGCTCGCGCGGCGCGTGATCGGCGCGATGAGCGAGGGCGTGCTCGTCTTCGATCAGGACGGCAGGCCGGTCATGGCCAACGCCGCAGCGATCGAGATCACCGGCATTCCCTTCGCTGCGCTCGCCGAAGCGGCGCCCGGCGGGCTGACCGGGGACCCCTCCGAGGTCTGGGTGCAGCTGCTCGAGCGTCTGCGGGAAGACCGCAGCCGCCTTCACGGCCGCCGCATCGAGGGCAGCGGCAGGCGGGCGGATGGGAGCGAGTTCCCATTCGAGGCGTCGGTTGTCTCGCTCGCGGCTTCGCAGCATCAATTCTTCGTCGCCTTCGTTCACGACATCACCGAGCGCAAGGCGGCAGAACACCGGCTCGCGGATGCCCGCGATGCGGCTCTGAGAGCGTCTGTTGTCAAGTCCGAGTTCCTTGCCACGATGAGCCATGAGATCCGTACCCCTATGAATGGAGTCATCGGCAGTCTCGACCTGATGCTTGACTCCGATCTGGCCCCGGAACTGGCCGAACTTGCACAGATCGCGCGAACGGCGGCGAACGACCTGCTCGGGATCATCGACGACATCCTCGATCTGTCCAAAATCGAGGCCGACAAGGTCCAGAGCAGGCGCGAAAGCCTTGATCTCGTGGCCATCGTCGAGGGCGTGGCGGACATCGTCGCGGTCACGGCTCGCCAGAAGGGGCTCGCGCTGAGCACCTACATCGACCCCGACATTCCGGCCGCGGTGCGCGGCGACGCGCGTCTGCTGCGCCAGATCCTCGTCAACCTTGTCGGCAACGCCGTCAAGTTCACCGATCGCGGCGAGGTCGTCGTCCGCGCCGAGCGCCAGCCGGCGCCGGCCTCCCAGGCGCTCGTGCGATTCAGCGTGCGCGACAGTGGCCCCGGGATCCCGGCGGAGGCCGTGGAGACGCTGTTCGAGCCCTTCACGCAGGTAGACGACGACCGCCTCAGCCATGAGCGCGGCGGCAGCGGCCTCGGACTGGCGATCTCCCAGCGCCTGGTGCGGCTGATGGGCGGCCGCCTCGCCGTCGACAGCGAGCTGGGGCGCGGCTCTGTCTTCTCCTTCGAGCTGCCGCTCGAGGTGCCCGAAGGCCAGACCGAGCCGGCCGGCTCGCCGCCGGCCCGCGCCGGACGCCCGCTGCGCGTCCTGGTGATCGACGCCTCGCCCGGCTCGGCCGACACGGTGGAGCGCTACCTGCGTGCCTGGGGCACCGTCGCGACCTGCGTGCCCGACATGCACGCCGGCATCGCGCGCCTCGCCGGCGCGCCGGCGGCCGAGCGTTTCGATGTTGCGATCGCGGCGGCGGCGTCCGGCGGTGGCGACGCAGCGGCGCGCGCGGCCCAGCTGCGCGAGGCTGCCGGGGCCGATGAGCTGTTCCTGATCGAGCTGCTCGACATCGGCGAGCGCCGTGAGGGGGATCCGGCGTCGGCGCCGAGCTTCGACGCGGTGATCGGGCGGCCGATCAAGCAGGCGCCGCTGCGCGAGGCGCTCGCCGCCGCCGGGGCCGATCAGGGCCCGACCGGGGGCGAGCAGACGCCCCAGGCCGCCGGCGACTTGAGCGGCCTGCGCGTACTGATCGCCGAGGACAACCCCGTCAACCAGCAGGTCCTGCTGCGACAGGTCCAGCGTCTGGGGCTGGTGGCCGACGCCGTGAACAACGGGCAGGAGGTCCTCGACGCGCTCGCGCACGGCGTCTATGACGCGGTGCTGATGGACTGCCAGATGCCGGTCATGGACGGCTACACCGCCGCCCAGGCGATCCGCTCGAGTGAGCGGGCCGCCGGGACGCCGCGGCTGCCGATCGTCGCCGTCACAGCGAACGCGATGCGCGATGACTACGACCGCTGCGTGCAGTCGGGCATGGACGACTTCGTCGCCAAGCCGGTCACGCTGCCGGCGCTCGCCGGCGCGATCGAGCGTGCCGTCGTTACCAAACGCGACGAGCGCGGTCAGGGTGGCGCCGGCTCGGGCGCCGGTGGCGGCGCCGCCGGCTCGGGCGCCGGCTTCGCGGACCCGGCCGCGAGCACCGTCATCGATCGCGCCGCGCTTGACTCGCTGCGCGAGGATCTCGGCGGCGCCGGCGCACTGCTTCGAATCGTGCGCCTGTTTCTCGAGCAGCTCGCTCCGCAGGCCGACCAGATCGAGCACGAGTCGCGCAGCGGCGAGCTCGAGACACTCGCCCGAAACGCCCACCGCATGAAGTCCAGCGCGGCGACGCTCGGGGCAAGCGAGCTGGCCGAGCTGCTCAGCCGGCTTGAGGCGAGCGCTGTCGAGGGCGACGCCGCCGCCTGCATTCGCCTCGGCGCGAGCTTCACCGAGGCCGTGGTGCTCGCGCGCAGCGCTTTCGAAGCCGTTGCCGAGACGCTCGACGCCGAGGTTGCCGCGGACAGCTAGCGGCGTCGGGTTGTGCCTCGGTTGGTTGCGAACACTGCTTCTGGCGGCCTCCCGCCGCGCGTGCGGCACGCGGTGATTCAGGCGAGGCCGCAGCGAACGGCCTGAACCGCTGCCTGGACGCGATTCTCGAGATGAAGCTTGTCGAGGATGCTAGCCAGGTGGTTGGCCACGGTGCTGCGGCTGAGCGAGAGCTCCCTACCTATGTCGCGATTGCTCGCGCCGCCGGCGAGTCGGGTGAAGATCTCGAGCTCGCGCGGAGTCAGGGCGGCAGCGATCGCCCGTGCTGCGTCCTCGCCGCCTGCGGTGACCCCGCTGTCTCGCTCACGGATGCGCGTCAGAAGCCTTTCCGCGATTGTCGAGGAGATCACGACTTCGCCACGGGCGGTCGCCACCACCGCGGCGATGATCGCCGCGACGGGCGACGATTTGAGGATGTACCCGCAGGCTCCCGCGACGATCGCTTCGATCACAAGATTGTGCTCGGCGCGAGTGAGGATCAAGATCCGTGTGTCATCGGCCCGGGAGGCCAGCTGCTCGACGGCGGCAACGCCCTGGCTCCCGGGGAGCCGGTGGTCCATGAGGACGACGTCGGGGCGCAGTTCGACGACCAGGCGGACCGCGTCGGCTGCGGTGTCGGCCTCGCCGACGAGATCCAGCCCGGCTTCTCTGATTCCGCTTGCCAGCGTGCTGCGGATCAGATGCTCGTCGTCAACCAGCACGATCGAGATCGGCGGCAGGTCTCCACGGTAGGAGCGTGGCGCTTGCGTCAGCAGCCTCGGTTGAATGCTGCGCCGTGGGACGCGTCGTCGGGCCACGGCTGGGGCTCCGTCCAGATCATCACCGTGCCGGGCGCCGTCATCAGAGCGTCCCATATGTAGTCATCTGCCGGCGGTGGTGTGCTGCTGGCGGAGTAGCCGGCCGAAGTTCCGTCCGGTCCGCTGCCCGTGAGCTTTGCGCGCCACGTGACGGCGAGCTTGTCCGCTCGCAGCACCGATTCGGATGCGCCGACCTGGGCTCCAAGCAGACCGCTGCAATGAAGCAGTTCCCCCGGCGCGAACGCGCTGGTTTGGGACTGGTAGGTCTCGCCGGGCTTGGCCGGGCGGCCCAGCGTGATGTAGCCGGCGTCGCTGAAGTTGGCTGGGATCCTCAGGCCGATTGGACAGCCACCGCCCTCAGTGATGCACGGTCCGCCCTGCAGGGCCTGGATGGCGCCGGTCCCGCCGCTGTCGCTCGTGTAGATGACGGTTCCCACGAGGCTCGGCGAAACTGGCACGAGGGTCACAGTTATGTCGAACCCTCGGGCGGCGAATTCGGCATCGAGTTGGGCTTGTGCAGCGAACGGGTCGACCACGGTGGCCACGACGTCACCGCCGGCACCGCCGCGGAACACGACGGCAGCCGACGCGTCCTGCGGGTGTACTGGCGAATTGGTGATCACGATCGCCGCGACCGAAGCCAGCGCCGCAACTGCGCTGAGTATCGCGAGACGCCGCCCGGGACGCGACCGTCCGACGCTCGGCGCGCGCAGTCTCGCCCCCCAGTCCGGCCGCACCCGGCGTGAACCAACGGTCTGCGCGCCGTTCGGTGTGCGGACGATCTCGTTGAAGAGCTCGTCCCGGCGGGTACGCGTGAAGAGGTCATCGACGCGGTCTGCGTCCGACGGACGCACGCTTCTCACGAGGGCAGCAAGGTCGTCGCGGTTCATGCGTGTTCCTCCGTTGAGGCGTGGACCGGCACCGCTGCCGGCGACTTCTGACCAAGCGCCTTATCCCTCGGGGATGATCTGCTCAGTGCGACGCGCAGCAGCCGGCGAGCGCGGTGCAGGCGCAGGGCGACCGCGCCGCGCGAGCAACCGAGTGCGGCTGCCGCCTCGCGCTCGCTCAG
>JBEKSK010000014.1:0-18948 GCA_049517155.1 Solirubrobacteraceae bacterium | reverse complement strand
AGGATCTCGCTCGAGGTCGGGACCTCGGCGCCTGAGCGGTGGCGATCGGCGAGCTCGAGGCCCGCCTGCAGCAGCCCGTCGTGGCGGTCGGCGAGCGCCGAGGATCCGGCCTGCGCCCCGAACGCCCACCACAGCACGTCGAGCTCCTCGTCGGCGGCGTCGCCGCGCGCCTCGAAGCGCGCCGTGAGCCCGCGCAGGACGCCGTCGAGTTGCTGCGCGAGGATCTTGGTCGCGCCGGCCAGCCGGTCGACCGCCTCGCTCGCTCGCCAGCCGTCCGCGACGAAGCTCGGCATGTCCTTGAACAGGGTCTCCAGATCGAGCTTGGGCGCCGGTACCCGTTCGCGCAGTCGCTGGAAGCGCCTGGCCTGCGCGGCGCGGGCCAGCGCCGGCAACTCCGCGACCGGCGCGCGAAGACCGGCGAACTCGGCCGAGAGAACCGCTGTGGCGACGATCGCGGTGGTCGGATTGTCGTTTTCCAGCGCGCGCGCGACCGCCGCGGCGGCGACCAGGTGGGGCTCGAGGTCCGACGGGGCGGCGCTGAAAGTCGGGTCATAGACCGAAACCGCGGCGCACAGCGCCTCGAAGATGAAGCCGCCGTCGCGACCGACGGCGTAGGTCACCAGATCCAGCGCCGCGGAGGGCTCGAGCGAGCCGCCGACGCCTTCGGCGGCCTGGCGCATCGCCGCGAAGCGCGCCGATTCGGGCAGCAATTCGACGCTCTCGACCCAGCGTGGGAAACGCTCCAAGAGCACTGTCATCGCCCAAGCCTATGGCAGACGTCGATGCGGATGGGGGAATTGCCCGCCGCGGTGCTCAGCGCGCCCGCGCGTCCCAGTTCAGCCGCTGATAATCGAGCACCACCGGCTCGCCCAGTTGCGCGAGCACGGCGTCGAGGAACGGGGCGTGAAGCTCGAGCGGGAGGTGCTCGAGGTAGGGCGCGAAGATGACCGTCTCGAGGAACTCGCGCGGCTGCGGCGGCGTTGCCGGCGCGGGCGCGAGCCAGCACGCCGAGACCTCGAAGCCGGCGCGATCCAGGCGTTCGCGTGTCTCCTCGACGCCCGCGTAGTTCCACACCTGGCCGAGCGCGGCGAGGTGCTCGCGATAGGGGGTCTGCGCCGCCAGCGCCGCGCCGATCGCCCGCACGCGCGCGATGTTGCCCTCGCCGCCGCACTGCACGACGAACTGGCCGCCGTCGCGCAGCAGCGCGCGCATCCGGCGCAGCAGCGCGTCGTGGTCGAGGATCCAGTGAAACGTCGCGGTCGAGATCACCGCATCGACCGGCTCGGGCAGCTCGAGCGCCAGCAGATCGCAGCAGATCACGCTGGCGCGATCGGCGGGCAGGCGCTCGCGCGCGCGCTGTGCCATCGACCGCGATCCGTCGACGGCGATCAGGTGCCCGCGCGGCAGGCGCTCGAGCACCATCTCCGAGACGCGGCCCGTCCCGGCGCCGGCGTCGAGCACGGTCTCATCGCCGCGCAGCTCGAGCCTTGCGGTCACGGCCGCGCCCCACTCCTGCTGGGGCGCCGAGACGCTGTCGTAACTGTGGGCGTTCCAATCACGCGTGGGCACGGTCTGTACGTTATCGCAGACATGCCACCGTGATAGCGGGAAGCCGGTTATCGTGGGGGTCCGTCCGCCTGTCGAACGCACCACGCGGCTCAGCCGACGAGTTGTTGCATCCTACCTGGACGAGTACGCGGCGCTCCAACCACCTGGGCAACTCGCCGCCTGCGCTCCGGATAATCCTTGACGGCAACCCGAGAGGCCGGCTGGCGCGATTGGCGCCCAGCCGACCATGGGCCGCTCAGCGTGGCTTGATCGCGTCTGGATCGATGGCGATGATCGGGACCATTTGCGACTCCCAGTGTAGCAAGAACCCCAACGCCCTAAGCCGATGACGCTTGATTTCGGGTACCTGCAGCCTACACTCCGGTGTCGGCATGTTCGCGCTGACACTGCACGCGTGGAGCGACGTCGCGCAACTCGTGATCGCGGGCGCAGCGATCCTTGCACTCGTTGGTGCGACGGTGCAAATCCTTCTAACGCGAAGCCTTGCTCGCCGATCGCTCTCCTACAGCTACGCCGATCGGTTCAACGAACCAAGCATGGCTATTCGCATTGCCAAATACCAGCGGTACTGGGATACACACACCTACGACCAGTGGTATGCAAGCGCCGCCGTACACGACGTCACAGCCCAAGCGATTCTCATTGTCCCGAACCTGATTGAAGAGGTCGCGACCGCGTACAACCGAAAGCTGCTCGACCGAAACGTCGCCGCGATGTATTTGGGGTCTGGCATCGCCGTGCTTTGGCATTCAAGCGCTCCGCTGGTGACCGAAGCCCGCGCAGCCACAGGCGACGAGTGGCTCTATTACGAGTGGCAAACGATGATGGCCGACACCCAAGAGCGCCTCATGCGCGAGCAGCACAGAATCGAGCGTAAGCTCAAGTTCAAAGCCCGAATGTGGGCTCCGGGCTATTAGGACACGGGCAAGCGGCCGGACGATTTCGCACGCCTGCGTGCCACGGCTGCATACCGGCCGTGATACCGGACGTGCGTGGGGGCCTGGCGATCGGATAGAACGCTCGCTGTGAGCTCACAACCGAAGGTCCTGATCGTCGGCTCGGGTGGGCGCGAGCACGCCCTCGCGCGTTCGCTCGCGCGTTCGCCGCAGCGCCCGGAGTTGCTGTGCGCACCCGGGAACGCGGGAATCGCCGACGACGCCCGGCTGATCGCAGGGTCCGGCGAGGACCTCGACGGGCTGGTCGCGCTCGCCGTGGCGGAGCGCGTCGATCTTGTCGTTGTCGGCCCCGAGGCGCCGCTGGTCGCCGGCCTCGCTGATCGCCTGCGTGAGCGCGGCGTCGCCGTGTTCGGGCCGAGCGCCGCGGCGGCGCGCCTGGAGGGATCGAAGGAGTTCGCCAAGCAGGCGATGGCGGCCGCCGGCGTCCCCACCGCCGCCTGGACGCGCGTCAGCACGGTCCCGGAGGGGCTCGCGGCGATCGAGCGCTACCCGGCCGTGCTGAAGGCGGACGGCCTCGCCGCCGGCAAGGGCGTCGTTATCGCGCCCGACGAGGCCGCGGCGCGGGCGGCGCTCGAGGCGTTCCTCGTCGAGCACCGTTTCGGCACGCAGGCGGTCGTGATCGAGGAGCACCTCGAGGGTGAGGAGCTCTCGCTGCACGCGCTCTGCGACGGCGAGCGGGCGATCCCGATGGCGGCGGCCCGCGATTACAAGCGGATCTTCGACGGCGACCTCGGGCCGAACACGGGTGGCATGGGCTCCTACTCGCCGGTCGGCGAGGTCGACGCGCAGCTCGCCAAGGAGCTGGTCGCGACGATCCACCAGCCGATCGTCGAACTGATGCGCGACCGCGGCACCCCGTTTCACGGCGTCCTCTACGGCGGGCTGATGCTCACCACCGACGGGCCGCGGGTGATCGAGTTCAACGTGCGCTTCGGCGATCCCGAGACCCAGGCCCTGCTGCCGCGGCTGCGCTCCGACCTGCTCGAGGCGCTGGTCGCATCCACACGCACCGGCGGTCTCGCGGGCCATGAGCTGCAGTGGTCGCCGCAGTGGGCCGTAAGCGTCGTTCTGGCGAGCGCGGGCTACCCCGAGTCCAGCTCGAGCGGTGATCTGATCAGCGGCGTCGAGGCGCTCCCCGGCGATGTCGAGGTCACGCACGCCGGGACCGCTCGCCGCGACGGCGCGCTGGTCACCGCCGGCGGGCGCGTGCTCAACGTCACGGGCCTCGGCGCGGACGCGCGGGCCGCGCGAGATGCGGCGTATGCTGCCGCGGACATGATCGAGTTCCCCGGACGCCAGCTGCGCCGCGACATCGCCGAGCGCGAGATCGCGCGGGAGCGATGACCGCCGAGCCACAGCTCGCCGTCGTCGCCGAGCAGACCGGCGAGAGCCCGCCGCTGGTCGGGATCGTGATGGGGTCGGCAAGCGACATGGACACGATGCAGAGCGCCGCCAAGGAGCTCGGCGAGCGCGGCATCGCGCACGAGGTCACGGTCATGTCGGCGCACCGCCAGCCCGACCTCGTCGCCGAGTACGCCAAGCAGGCGCGCGGCCGCGGCCTGCGCGTGCTGATTGCCGGCGCCGGGCTCTCCGCGGCGCTGCCCGGCGTGCTCGCCGCCCACACCGACCTGCCGGTGATCGGCGTGCCGCTGTCGAGCCGCCTCTCCGCCGCCGGCGGCCTCGACGCGATCCTCTCTGTGATCCAGATGCCCCCCGGCGTGCCGGTCGCCGCAGTCGGCCTCGACAACGCCCGCAACGCCGCGCTGCTCGCGGCACGGATCATCGACTCCGGCGGCACCTGGCCGCTGTCGGTCGCCTGAGCGCCGCGCGGCGCCGGCGCTCACCTATCTCTCCCGAGGCTGGACGCTCGACGCGGCGGCGTCCAAGCTCTGCCGCCGCTCTCGCCGCGCAGCGCTGACGCTCAGCTAACTCACCGCATTCGCGACGCCGGGCTCGGGCAGTCGCGGCGCGAGCTTTCGGGCACGAGTGATCCAACCCGGCCGCTGCTTCGAACTAGCTCCCAGAAGCAACCGAAACTACCAAGGAGTCTCCGTATGTCTGCTCAACTGAATCTTTCGACCGTCGATGTGGACGGGGCTGTCCGCGAGGCGGCCGAGGCCGTTTCGGGGGACACGCGTCTTTCGTTCCTCCGCAGGGCCGGCATCGCCGGCGGCTCGGTGCTCGGCGGCGGCGCGCTGCTCGGCGCGCTCGTTCCGAATGCGCTCGCAGCGGCCAGCAGCGGTCGTCCGCCGTCGTCGTTTGGCGCCGGTGACGTGGGCATCCTCAACTACGCCCTGACACTCGAGTACCTCGAGGCCAGCTTCTACGCGCAGGCCGTCGCGAACATCTCGTTCTCCGACAGCCATCTCGCAGCACTGGCGAAGGTGATCGCCGGTCACGAGGCCGCGCACGTCGCCTATCTCAAGGCGGCGCTCGGCTCGAAGGCCGCGAAGAAGCCGACCTTCGACTTCGGGGCCGCGGTGAAGAGCCAGACGACGTTCGCGGCAACATCGCAGGTGCTCGAGAACACGGGCGTCGGTGCGTATTTCGGCCAGGCCTTCAACATCTCAAAGCCGGCGGACCTGGCGGCCGCGGTGTCGATCCTGACGATCGAGGCGCGTCACGCGGGTGCGATCGGTTACTACAACGACCCGAGCGCGAAGATGGTCTCACCGAACGGGGCATTCGACAAGCCGCTCACGGCTACGACGGTGCTCGCGGCGGTGACGGCAACCAAGTTCATCGTTTCTTGAGCGATCCCCGACGCTCATGTGTGGGCCGACCGGCCGTGGTTCCCTGCCGTCTCCTCGGGGACCCCGGTCGGTCGGCTCGACTTCCGCCGCAGCCCGCCACGGCGGTGAAATACCCTTGGCGGCTGAGACACTCAAAGATCACCTCTACCTGAATGGAGCTGCAAAGATGACGCTGCGCTCGAGGGCTCTACCCGTGCTGGCGCTGCTTGGCGTCGCCGGCGCGATCGCCGCGGCCGACGGCTTGTCGACGGCGGCGGCGTCTCCCCGACCCTCGGCCGCCGCCGCCGGCGCAACCCCGGTCGTGGCGCTCAAGAACATCCAGTTCCATCCCTCCACGGTGCACATCAAAGTCGGGCAGAGCGTGACGTGGAAGTGGGAGGACGGCGATATCGAAACGGCCCACAACGTGACGAGCATCGGTCACACCAAGTTCAAGAGCTCGACCACAAACCAGACCGGCACATACACCGTCCGCTTCAACACGGCCGGCACCTACAAGTTTGAGTGCACCATCCATCCCCTGAGCATGCAGGGCAAAGTGGTAGTCGGCTGAGCAGCCGCCGACACCGATCCAAATACTGAAACAGAACTGAGGCAAGCTGAACATGGGACTCGAAAATCCACTTCACATTCTCATCCTCCTGGTTGTTGTGCTGCTGGTATTCGGCGCGAAGCGCCTGCCGGAAATGGGCCGCTCCTTGGGTGACGGGATGCGAGGCTTCAAGGAATCGCTGAGCGGCGAGAGCGCCCACAACACACTTTCCGCGGTGCGAGCGCACGAGACGAGTGTGCCCGCGACGCCGGCGCTGCGCAGCTCGGCGCCTGCACCCGTCGCGTTCGGCGCGCCGACCGGAACGACAGGCGTCGACGAGGCCGCGTAAACTGCCAGGCGATGGGGTTCGACCAGTACCACGAGCCGCCCGCGGAGCTCTCAGCACAGACGCGGACGTTTGCGCGGCTGTGTGCGTCGCTCACCGAGGAAGCCGAGGCGATCGGCTGGTACGAGCAACGTCTGGCCGTGGAGGGTGACCCCGAAGCCGCGGCGATCATGCGCGACGCCCAGGGCGAGGAGTTCAAGCACTTCTCGATGGATCTCGAATTCCTGCTTCGCCGCACCCCCGTGTGGCAGCAGATTGCTCGCGGCGTGCTCTTCCAGGAAGGCTCGATCGTCGAACACGGCGAGGATGCGGAGGCGGCGGCGAGCGGTGGCGGCGGCGAGCCGTCGGGCCCCGAGCCTGACGGTTCGGGGTCGCTGCGCATCGGCAGTCTGCGCGCGGCGCAGCGATGAACCACCTGCTGCGCGAGCTTGCGCCGATCACCGACTCGGACTGGCGGCTGATCGACGGCGAGGCGGCGGCGCGCCTGCGGCCTGCACTTGCAGTTCGCCGGGTCGTCGATTTCTCCGGCCCGCACGGCTGGACGCACTCGGCGACCAACCTGGGCCGCACGACGGTCGTGAGCTCCCCGCCGTCGGCGCGCGTGAGCGGACGCCAGCGGCGGGTGCTGCCGCTCGTCGAACTGCGCGCTGACTTCGTGGTCTCGCTGGCGGAGCTGCGCGATCACGAGCGCGGCGCGCTCGATCCCGACCTCTCAGACCTCGACGAGGCGGCCTACGCGATCGCCGTCGCGGAGAACGCCGCCGTCGTTCACGGCTGGACCGACGCCGCGATCACGGGGATCGCCGAGGCGTCGCCGCACGCGGAGTTCGCGCTCGCCGACGCAATCGATGCCTACCCGACGCCCGTGGCTTCGGCTGTCGAGCTCCTCCTCCAGCGCGGCATCAGCGGCCCGTACGCGTTGCTGCTCGGGCGCGACGAGTACACGCGCGTTATCGCGGCCGCCGAGCACGGCGGCTATCCGCTGCTCGCACACCTCGAGAAGATCCTCGGCGGCCCGGTCGTCTGGGCGCCGGGTGTCGACGGCGGCCTGGTGGCGAGCCTGCGCGGCGGTGACTTCCTCTTCGAGTCCGGCCAGGATCTCGCTGTCGGCTACGAGCGTCACGACTCCGAAGCGGTTCACCTGTACCTCGAGGAGACCTTCAGCTTTGTCGTCGCGACCGCCGAGGCGGCAGTCGCGCTGCGAGCGCCGTCGGCCTGATGTCGCTCGCGAGCGAGCGGGCAGCGCCAAACCAGCGTGTGGGCCGCGAGTCGCTGAGCGGCGATTCCCAACGCCCGCACGAGAAGACGTGAGCAGCGATACCTACGACGTGATCGTCCTCGGCGCGGGACCCGCCGGCGAGGTCGTCGCCGGCGCGCTGGCCGACCAGGGCCGCAGCGTCGCGCTGATCGAGGCCGCGCTCGTCGGCGGCGAATGCGCCTATTACGCCTGCATGCCCTCGAAGGCACTGCTTCGCCCGGCCGAGGTCCTCGCCGAGACGCGCCGCGTACCGGGCGCCGCCGAGGCGCTCACGGGGTCGTTGGACGTCTCGGCGGCGCTGGCACGCCGCGACGAGGTGATTCACTCACTCGACGATCACTCGCAGCTGAAGTGGCTCGAAGACCATGCCATCACGCTGCTCCGCGGACACGCCCGCCTCGCCGGGGAGCGCTGCGTCACCGTCGACGAGCGACGCTACGAGGCGAGCACCGCGGTCGTGCTGGCGGTCGGCAGCGCCGCTGCGATGCCACCGATTCCCGGCCTTGACGCGGCACGGCCCTGGACCAACCGTGAGGTGACGACAGCCGAGCGCATTCCCGCTCGCCTGATCGTGCTCGGCGGCGGCGCGGTTGGCGTCGAGATGGCTCAGGCCTACAGCACGCTCGGCGCGACGGTCACGATCGTCGAGGCGCTCGAGCGGCTGGTGTCGGCGGAGGAGCCGTTCGTGGCCGAGCAACTGAAGCAAGCATTTGCGGAGCGCGGCATCAACGTGCGTCTGGGCGTCAAGGCGGAGTCGGTCGAACGCCTCGGCGAGACCGTCAAAGTCAAGCTGAGCGACGGCCAGACCGTGGAGGGTGATGAGATCCTCGTGGCTGTCGGCCGCCGTCCGCTGACCGACGACCTGGGCCTCGAAAGCGTCGGGCTCACAGCGGGGGAGAGCGTCGAAGTCGACGACAGCCTCCGCGTCGCAAACCTGCCGTGGCTGTTCGCGGTCGGCGATGTCAACGGACGCTCGCTGCTGACGCATATGGGTAAGTACCAAGCCCGCGTCGCCGCGCAGGTCATCGCCGGCCACGACGTGCGAGCGACACGTGACCGTCACGGCCCGCCGCACGTGATCTTCACCGACCCGGAGGTGGCCGCCGTCGGGCTCACGCTCAAAGCCGCGCTCGAGCAGGGGATCAAGGCCCGCGCCTACGATGTCGAGACCTCCGCGACCCCGGGCGCCAGCTTCCACGGCCGCAACACCGCCGGGACCTCGCGTCTGGTTGTCGACGCGGACCGCGCCGTGATCGTCGGCGCGACGTTCACCGGTTTCGAGGTCGCGGAATGGCTGCAGGCCGCGACGATCGCGATCGTCGGCGAGGTCCCGCTGACGCGCCTGCAGGAAGCGGTGCCGGCCTTCCCGACCCGAAGCGAGGTCTGGCTATCGCTGCTCGCCGCCTGGCAGGCGGGGGCCGATGACCGCGCCGCGCGCTGAGGACGTTGCGTCGAACATCGCCCGCGTGATCCGGTAGAGCACCTGCGCTCGCTGTGGCGAGTCCGGCGGGTAACGCGGGCTTTCGAAATCGCGGCTGTGGTCGCGCGCCATGCCGATCTTCTCCATGACGCGGCGGGATCTGTGGTTTCCCACGGAGGTGAAGGAGACGATCTCGTCGACCTCGAGCGCGCCGAAGCCAAAGGCGAGTGCGGCGATCGCGGCCTCCGGCGCGTAGCCGTGCCCCCAGTGCTCGGCTGCGAGGCGCCAGCCAACCTCGACCGCCACATATCCGAGTGTCTCCTGCGCAGGGTTGAGCCCGACGAAGCCGATGAAAGCCGCCACCTGCGGGATCTCGACCGCCCACAGGCCCCAACCCTGATCGAGCAGCCGCCGCTCGATCGCGGCGGCCATCCGGTCAGACTCGCCCCGCGACAGTGCCGCCGGGAAGTACTCCATCACGCGCGGGTCGGCGTTCAGGGCAGCGAAGGCCGGCCGGTCCGCCGGCCGCCACGCTCTCAGCGCAAGCCGTTCGGTCGTGATCGCTTCGGCGCCCGCCGGCATCGCGGCATCGTCGCACGAGCGCAACCCCGAAGCCCGTCCAGGCCGAGTCCGGTCTGCCCCGCCCGCCGCGGCGCGATAATTGAGTGGTGATCGCGCGCTACACCCGCCCGGAGATCGGCGCCCTGTGGAGCGACGGCGCGCGGATGGAGTTCTGGCGGATCGTCGAGGTCGCCGCCGCCGAGGAGATGGAAGAGCCGACGGCGGCTGACCTTGAGGCGATCCGCGGCGCCACCTTCACCGTCGCGGCGGTCGCCGAGCGCGAGAAGGTGACCGACCACGACGTCGCCGCGTTCGTCGATGTGCTCTCGGCCTCCGCCGGTCCGGGCGGGCGCTGGATCCACTATGGCCTGACGTCCTCGGATGTGCTGGACACCGCGCTCGCGCTGCAGCTTCGCGCGGTCGGCGAGATCGTCCTCGCCGGCGCCCGCGAGCTGGTCACCGCGCTCGTGGCCGGCGCGCGCGAGCACGAGGCAACACTCTGCGTCGGGCGAACCCACGGCGTGCATGCGGAGCCGACGACCTTCGGCATCAAGCTCGCCGGCCTCGCGTTCGAGGCCCACCGCAACGCGGAGCGTCTCGCGAGCGCCTTCGACGGTGTCGCGGTCGGCAAGCTCTCCGGCGCGGTCGGCAGCTACGCGTCGACCTCGCCCCAGTACGAGGAGCGGGTGCTGGAGCGGCTCTCGCTGCGGCGTGAGGACATCTCCACGCAGGTCGTCGCGCGCGATCGCCACGCCGCCCTGCTCAGCGCGATCGCGCTCGCCGGCGCGGGGCTCGAGCGTCTCGCAACCGAGGTCCGCCACCTCCAGCGCACCGAGGTGCTCGAGGCCGCGGAGCCGTTTCGGGCCGGCGAGCAGAAGGGCTCCTCGTCGATGCCGCACAAGCGCAACCCGATCACGACCGAGCGGATCACCGGCCTAGCGCGCGTCCTGCGCGGCAACGCCTCCGCCGGGCTCGAGAACGTCGCGCTGTGGCACGAGCGCGACATCTCCCACTCCGGCGCCGAGCGGGTGATCCTGCCCGACTCGACGATCCTGCTCGACTACATGCAGCACCTCGCGATTCGCGTCGTCCGCGGCCTCGTCGTCGATTCCCGCCGGATGCGCGAGAACCTGGAGCTGACGCACGGGGCACTGTTCTCCCAGCACGTCCTGCTCGCGCTCGTCGCCAGCGGCCTCGAGCGCGACGAGGCCTACCGCATCGCCCAGGAGCACGCGCAGAACGCGTGGGCCACGCGCACGCCGCTGCGCGAGCTGCTCGCCGGCGACCCGCGCACCAGCGGCCTCGATCTCGACGCGATCTTCGACTACGGCACGCTGACGCGCCACGCGGGCGAGCTCATCGCGCGCCTTGACGCGATCGGCTGACCGGCGCCCTACACCGCGATCACCCGCAGCGGCGGGTGCATAGCGGCCATCTGGGCGTAGTCGTCGTTCTGCGTGACCACGGCAAGGCCGTGTTCGATCGCCGTGGCGGCGATCAGTGAGTCGGTCAGCTTGATCGCCCGGCGCGCACCGGCTCCGCGGCAGTCTGCGACCAGTCGCGCCCAGCTGACCATCACCGCCTCGCTGACCGGGATTGGATCGGCGGCGCGCGCCAGTGCGAGTGTCTGCGCGCGGCGCGCGCGGGCGGCGTCGTCCGTGGCATTCAGAACTCCGAGTTGCAGCTCGCCGATCGTCACGACGGACACCGCGACGTGGTCGGGAAGCTCCCCGAGCGCGCGGCCGTCCTCACGCGCAATGAAGACGGAGGTGTCGAGCAGTCCGGCGGTTGGCTCGCTCACAGCTCCTCGAGCGTCTGCCCGGCCAGCTCGTCAAGCTCTCGCGTCAGGGCCGGGTCAGCCGCGCGGTCCTCGTCCACGAGCTGCTCGCGCAGCAGCGTGCCCGGCAGCCAGCGCATGCGACGCCCGTGCGGGACGATGTCCGCCACCGCCTCGCCGTTGACCGTCAGCGTCACCCGCTCGCCGGCCCTGACCGCGTCGATCACCGCCGCGGTGCGATTGCGCAGGTCTCGCACGCCGATCACCATGTGCGACACGTGGCACACGGCGTTTGCACCGCCGGCTCGAGCTCGCCTCGCCGCCATCTCCTCGATATCCGACTGGCGCCTGCTCAGGACACCCGCGTTCATCTCCCGCGGGGCGCGTCCCTACCCGCCCAGCAGGATCTCCCACTCCTGGACCGCGGTCACCTCGAGCAGCCTCATCGTCGTCCACGGATCGCCGGCAAGACGTGCCCGCACGGCCTGCTCGCTCGGCGCGTCGACGATCAAGATCGAGCTCGCGTCGTCGTCGAGCGGACCACCCAGCACGACGAAGCCCTCGGCCACGAGGGCGTTCATGAACTCCGCATGCTCGGCGAAACCGTCCTGCTCATCCAGGTCGCGCGAGTGATCCCAAGCGCTGCCGCGGCTGCGGGTGACTGCGAGGTAGCGCACCCGCTGACAGTAGACGAGGAGCGACGTGCGCAGGCCTGAATCGCCGGCCCCGCCTACCGCCCAGCCACCTCAGGCGTTGTAGATCACCATCGCGGCGCCGAACAGGATGCAGTAGATCCCAAACGGCGTCAGCGTCCGCGTCTTGAAGAAGCGCGTCAGGAAGTGAACCGTGATCACCGCCGTCGCGGCTGCGAACACGGCGGCGACGAGCGCCGCGCCACGAATCCCGTTGTCGCCAAGCGGCCCCGTCAGGTCGCCGATCTTCAAAAGCCCGGCGGCGAGGATCGGCGGCGTCGCGAGCAGGAACGCGAAGCGCGCGGCGTCGCTGTTGTCGAGGCCGCGCACGAGTCCGGCGGTCATCACGACGCCGTCGCGGCTGATGCCGGCGATCAGCGCCGAGGACTGCACGACGCCGATCACGGCGGCCTCGCGGAAGTCCATCGTGTTCAGGTCACGGAAGCCCTCGGCGTTCAGCCCCTCGCGGGTGGCCAGCGCGCGAACCTCGGCGCGGCGGCGAAACCGCTCCGCCCCCAGCAGGATCACGCCGTTGACGACCAGGAAGATCGAGGCGTAGATCGGTTTCGCCAGGGCGACGCGGATCGGGTGCTCGAGCACGACGCCGAGGATGCCGACCGGGATCGTCGCCGTGATGATCAGCCAGGCCAGCCGCTCGGTCGGCGTCTCGATCGCCCGCTTGCCGAGTGTCGCGAAGAACGCGCGGATGATCGCGATCCAGTCGCGCCAGAAATAGATCAGCAGGCCGACGGCGCTACCGACGTGCAGCATCACGACGAAGGCGAGCCACGGCGACTCCGGCTGGGACTGCCAGACGACGATGTCGTGCCAGCCAAACAGCTTCGGGAACAGCACCGTGTGGCCGAGGCTCGAGACCGGGAAGAGCTCTGTGACCCCCTGCAGGACCCCGAGCACGATCGCCTGGAAGGTCGAGATGGCGCTGGCCAGGATCATCTCGCCGCAACCCTAGACGGTCCCCACGCATCTCAACCGCTCGAGCGATTAGATTTCGGTAAGTGTCTGAGACGCTCGATCTCCCGCTGCTCGGCGCCGGCAAGGTCCGCGACATCTACGACCTCGGCGACGAGCGGATCCTGATGGTCGCCTCCGACCGCATCTCGACCTTCGACGCCGTGCACCCGACGCCGATCCCCGGCAAGGGCCAGGTGCTGACCGGGATGTCGGTGTACTGGTTCGAGCTGACGCGCGAGATCGTCCCAAACCACGTGATCTCGGCGCTCGAGGGCGTCCCCGAGCCGGTCCGCGGGCGCGCGCTTGTCGTGCAGCGCCTGGCGATGCTGCCGATCGAATGCGTCGTCCGCGGCTACATCACGGGTTCCGGCTGGAAGGACTACCAGCAGAGCGGCGCCGTCTGCGGGATCGCGCTGCCGGCGGGGCTTCGCGAGTCAGAGCAGCTGCCGCAGCCGCTCTTCACGCCGGCGACGAAGGCCGAGATCGGCGACCACGACGAGAACATCGATTTTGAGGGGGCCGTCTCGGCCCTCGGGGACCGCGCCCTGGCGGAGCGCGTCCGCGACGCTTCGATCGCCGTCTACCAGCGCGCCGCCGAGCACGCCCTGGGGCGCGGGATCATCCTCGCCGACACGAAGTTCGAGTTCGGCCTCGCCCCCGACGGCACACTCGTGCTGGGCGACGAGGTGCTGACGCCCGACTCCTCGCGCTTCTGGCCGGCCGAGGGCTACGAGCCGGGACGCCCGCAGCCGAGCTTCGACAAGCAGCCGGTCCGCGACTGGGCGACCGAAAGCGGCTGGGACCGCTCGCCCCCCGCGCCGGCGATCCCCGACGACATCGTCGAGGGCACGACCGCGCGCTACCGTGAAGCCTACGAGCGCATCGTCGGAGAGCCGTTCGACGCCTGGCTCGAGCGCTCCGGCGCGGCGACCTGAACCGCGCTGAAGCGGTCCGCGCAGCGCCGGTGCCCGCCGGGTCCGTGTTTCCCGCCCACTATTGTCGGGTGGGGAATATCGAATGTCGACGGTGATCATCACAGGCTCTGGCGGGCTGATCGGGTCTGAATCGGCCCGCGCCTTCGCGCGCGCGGGCCATGACATCGTCGGCGTCGAGAACGACATGCGCGCGTGGTTCTTCGGCGCCGAGGCGTCCACCGCGCACACGACCGCGCGACTGCAGAGCGAGCTGGGCGACTCGTTTCGCTCGGTCGCACTCGACATCCGCGACGCGGAGGGCATCGACCGCCTGTTCGCCGAGCACGCCGACTCGATCGAGCTGGTGATCCACACCGCGGCGCAGCCCTCCCACGACTGGGCGGCGACCAATCCCCAGGTCGACTTCGCGGTCAACGCGAACGGCACCCTGAACCTGCTCGAGGCGGCCCGCCGGCACGCCGACGCCGCCACGTTCGTTTTCTGCTCGACCAACAAGGTCTACGGCGACCTTCCCAACCAGCTGCCGCTGCTCGAGCTCGAAGAGCGCCTCGAGTTGCCGCCGGAGCACCGCTACTACGGCGGCATCGACACGACGATGTCGATCGACTCCTCTACCCATTCGCTGTTCGGCGTTTCAAAGGCGAGCGCCGACCTGCTCGTACAGGAGTACGGGCGCTACTTCGACATGCCGACGGTCTGCTTCCGCGGCGGCTGCCTGACCGGGCCAAACCACGCCGGCACGAAGCTCCACGGGTTCCTCTCCTACCTGATGCGCTGCGCGATCACCGGCGAGCCCTACACCATTTTCGGCTACGCCGGCAAGCAGGTTCGCGACAACATCCACTCCGCCGACCTGGTTGCCGCCTTCGCCGCGTTTCACGCGTCACCGCGCCCGGCCGCGGTCTACAACATCGGCGGCGGCCGCGAGAGCAACTGCTCGATGCTCGAGGCGATCGCGATGTGCGAGCGGATCGCCGGCACCCAGCTCGACTGGACGCTCGCGCAGGAGAACCGGATCGGCGACCACCGTTGGTGGATAAGCGACCTCGAGCCTTTCAAGCGCGACTTCCCGCAGTGGGGCCTGACCTACGGTGTCGAGCGGATCCTCGGCGAGATTTACGAACAGAACGCCGAGTTGTGGTCGAGCCGGAGCTGACGCGCTCGAGGCGCCGCGCGAGCGCGCCGCAGCTGCAACTAGCATCCATCCAGTGAAAGCCCGCGTTCTGGTGCGCCCCAAGGCCGGAATCCTTGACCCCCAGGGAGCCGCAGTGGCGCGCGCGCTGCCGGCGCTCGGCTTTGACGGCGTCAGCGACGTGCGCGTCGGGCGGCTGATCGAGCTGGAGGTCTCAGACCCTGCGCGGTTGCCGGAGATGTGCGAGCGCCTGCTGGCGAACCCGTTGATCGAGGACTACGAGGTGCTCGTCGAGCGCGACGGCGGCGGATGAAGTTCGGCGTCATCTCGTTCCCGGGCAGCTGCGACGACGTCGACGCCCGCAAGGCCTGCGAGCGCGTCGGCGAGGCGGTGGCGCTGTGGCACGCCGACCACGACCTCGCCGGTGTCGACGTCGTCGTCATCCCCGGCGGCTTCTCCTACGGCGACTACCTGCGCGCCGGCGCGATCGCGCGCTTCGCGCCGATCATGACCGAGGTGATCGAGTTCGCACGCGAGGGCGGCTACGTGATGGGGATCTGCAACGGCTTCCAGGTCTGCTGCGAAGCCGGGCTTTTGCCGGGCGCGCTGCTGACGAACGTCGCCCGCCGCTTCGTCTGCCGCCAGGTCACACTCGAGCTCGTCAACGCTGAGACGCCGTTCACGCGCGGGCTCGACCCCGAGGAGCTGCTCTCGATCCCGGTCAAGCACACCACCGGCCGCTACTACGCGCCGCCGGAGCTTTTGGCGCGCCTGCACGCCGGCGGGCAGGTCGTCCTGCGCTACGCGCCGGGTGAGAACCCCAACGGCTCACTCGACGACATCGCCGGCGTGATCAACGAGCAGGGCAACGTGTTCGGCCTGATGCCCCACCCCGAGCACGCCGTGGACATGCTGACCGGCTCGGCCGACGGGCTCGGGCTGTTTCGCTCGCTCGCGGGCGCGCTCGTATGAACGAGGCCGCGGCCGACGGTCGCCAGCGCGCAATCTCACTCGGCCTGACCGCGCACGAGTACGAGCTGATCATCGAGCGCCTGGGGCGCGAGCCCAGCGAGGTCGAGCTGGCGATGTTCTCGCTGCTGTGGTCCGAGCACTGCTCCTACAAGCATTCCAAGCTGCTGCTTCGCACGCTGCCGAGCGAGGGGCCGCGCCTGGTGCTCGGGCCGGGCGAGAACGCGGGCGCCGTGGACGTCGGCGGCGGCCTCGCGGTCGCCTTCAAGGTCGAGTCGCACAACCACCCGAGCGCGGTCGAGCCATTCCAGGGCGCGGCGACCGGCGTCGGCGGCATCCTGCGCGACATCTTCGCGGTCGGCGCGCGCCCGATCGCGATCCTCGACTCACTGCGCTTCGGCGAGCCCGCCAGCGAGCGTTCGCGCTACCTGCTCGATCGAGCGGTCGCCGGGATCGGCCACTACGGCAACTCGATCGGCGTTCCGACCGTCGGCGGCGAGATCTACTTCGAGGCGCCGTATGAGCACAACTGCCTGATCAACGCGATGTGCGTCGGCCTGATCGAGACCGAGCGCCTGATCCGCTCCGCCGCATCCGGTCCCGGCAACCTGCTCGTGCTGTTCGGCGCGGCGACCGGGCGCGACGGGATCGGCGGCGCCTCCGTGCTCGCCTCGGCGGAGCTCGGCGAGGGCGACGAGGCGAAGCGCCCGAGCGTGCAGATCGGTGACCCGTTCGCCGAGAAGAAGCTGATGGAGTGCTCGCTCGAGCTGCTCGAGCGTGGCCTGCTCGTCGCGCTGCAGGACCTCGGCGCCGCCGGCCTGACCTCGGCGGCGTGTGAGATGGCTAGCAGGGGCGGGGTCGGGATCGACATCGACGTCGCCTGCGTGCCGCTTCGGGAGCCCGGCATGGAGCCGTTCGAGATCATGGTCTCGGAATCCCAGGAGCGGATGCTCTGCGTGATCGAGCCCTCCCAGCTCGACGCCGTCGTCGCCGTGTGCGAGCACTGGGAGACCGCCGTCGCGCCGATCGGCGAGGTCACCGCCGGCGGCATCGTGCGCGTGCTCGACGGCAATCGCGTGCTCGGCGAGATGGCGGTCAGCGCCCTGGTCGACGACTGCCCGCTCTATGAGCTCCAGCCGCAGGCCCCGGCGCAGCCGCTGTATGCGCCGCCCGAGCGCGTGATCGCCTCAGAGGATCCTGGCGAGGCGCTGCTGGCGCTGCTTGCATCGCCCAACATCGCCGATCGGCGCCCGCTGTTTGAGCAGTACGACTCGATCGTGCAGTCGCGGACGGTGCGGCGTCCCGGGCAGGCCGACGCCGCGGTGCTCGCGCTGCCGCCGCGCGAGGGGCAAACGCCCGGGATCGCGATCTCGATCGACGGCAACGGGCGTCGCGTCGCGGCCGACCCCTACCGCGGCACGATCGAGGCGGTGCTCGAGTGCGCCGCGAACCTCGCGTGCGTCGGCGCCGAGCCGCTCGGTCTGACCAACTGCCTGAACTTCGGCAACCCGGAGAAACCCCACGTCGCCTGGCAGCTGTGCGAGAGCGTGCGCGGCCTCGGCGACGCCTGCCGCGCGCTCGCCATCCCCGTCGTCGGCGGCAACGTCTCGCTCTACAACGAGGGCGCCGAGGGCCCGATCTACCCGACGCCCGTCATCGGCCTGGTCGGTGAGCTGCCCGACGTCCACCGCGCCGGCCGCCTCGGCTTTCGCACCGAGGGCGACCGCATCGCCCTGGTCGGGGACTTCGCCCCCGACATCCGCGGCTCCGAGCTCGCCCGCCTGGGCGGCACCGAGCTGCCCCATGCCCTCGCCGAGATCCACATCGCGCGCGTCGCCGCCACCCATCGCGCCGTTCGCGACGCCGTGCGAAGCGGAGCGATCGTCAGTGCCCACGACATCGCCGAGGGCGGCCTCGCGACGGCGCTGGCCGAATGCTGCCTGGCCGGCGGCCTCGGCGCCGAGGTCGTGCTCGAGGAGACCGTCAAGCCGCTGCGCGCCCTGTTCGGCGAGGGGCCCGGCGGCTTCCTCGTGACCGGCGGCGACGCCGAGCTGCGCGCGCTCGGAGAGCACATAACGCTTCGCATCCTCGGCTCCGTCGGCGGCAACCAGCTGACGATCATCGCCGGCGAGGCACGCGTCGAGGTCACACTCGAGCTGCTGCGCGAGGCGCACGGCTCGCTGGCCGCGCTGTTTGACTGACGCCATCATGGAACGCGCGACGCTGCCGCTCGCACAGTCAACGTCCTTCAGTCTTACCGCGCGGCCACCGCGCGGCCGCGCCTACCGGGACTGACCCGCTGGCTGGCGCTGCCGCCACTGGTACGATTTCCCTATCGCGATCGCGGTTGCCGCCGCGTCGGCGATCCTCAGATGATCTCATCGTCAAGCAGCCCAGAACCGCGCGACGGTCCGCGCGACGAATGCGGCGTCTTCGGGGTCTATGCCCCGGGACATGCGGTGTCGCGCCTGGCTTTCTTCGCGCTCTACGCGCTACAGCACCGCGGCCAGGAATCCGCGGGGATCGCGGCAGCCGACCGCGGCGGCAACATCATGACTCGCCGCGACCTCGGCCTCGTCAGCCAGGTCTTCGCCGAGCACGACATCTCCTCACTCGGCGGCGAGCTGGCGATCGGCCACGTGCGCTATTCGACGACGGGGTCAAACGCCTGGGCCAACTCGCAGCCGGTGCAGCGCGCGGCGGGGGCCGGCGGTAACCGCCGCGAGCTGGCGCTCGGCCACAACGGCAACCTGATCAACGCCGTCGAGCTGCACGCCGAGCTGAGCGCCGAGGGCGTCTCGTTCGGCTCGACGTCTGACTCCGAGATCATCGCCGCGCTGATCGCGAGCGCTCCCGCCGAACGCGTCGAGGATGCCGTCGCCGCCGTGATGCCGAGGATGCTGGGGGCCTTCTCGACCGTGCTGATGACCAAGGACCGCGTGATCGCCTTCCGTGACCCGGCCGGCCTACGGCCGCTGGTGCTCGGCCGCGTCGCGCCGCTGCCGGGCGAAAGCGCGCCGCGCTACTGCTTCGCCAGCGAGTCCTGCGCGCTTGACATCATCGGCGCCGAGCTGGT
>JBEKSK010000013.1:0-19178 GCA_049517155.1 Solirubrobacteraceae bacterium | reverse complement strand
CGTTGAAGATCAGGTATATGACCGCCAGAACCGATCCGAGCCGATCGGGGAGGTCGGCCTCGGAGGGAACCCGGTAGGGGATCCCGGCGTCGCGGATCTTGCCCTTGGCTCGCACCAGCCGCTGGGCCATCGTGCTCTCGCTGACGAGAAACGCGCGAGCGATCTCCGCGGTCTCGAGTCCGCCGAGCAGCCTCAGCGTCAACGCGACCTGCGCGGGCTGGGCGAGCGCGGGGTGGCAGCAGGTGAAGATGAGCCGCAGCCGGTCGTCGCTCACCGGGCCCTCCGGCTTTGCGGTTTGCCCCCGACGCTGGGCGAGAAGCCACTCGGCCTGTCTGTGGCGCTCCGGCCGCGAGGCCTCGCGTCGCAGGCGATCGATCGCGCGGTTGCGGGCGGTCGTGATGATCCAGCCGGCGGGGCTTGGCGGCAGACCGGTCTGTGGCCAGCGCTCGCATGCCAGCGCGAACGCCTCCTGGACCGCGTCCTCGGCGATACCGATGTCACCGAAGACGCGGACCAGCACGGCGACGGCCCGCCCGTGCTCCTCACGGAACACCCGTGCAACATCACGACTTTCAAGCGGCGCGTTCAGTCCTGCATCTCCTCTTGGAACGGGCGTACCTCGACCGGGATCCGGCACGCCCGCGCGGCCTTGCGGCCCCAGCCGAGCGCCGCATCGAGATCGGGGGCCTTGATCACCCAGATCCCGCCGATGTGCTCCTTGCCCTCGAGAAACGGGCCGTCGGTGACCAGCACCTCGCCGTCGCTCAGCTTGAGCACGGTCGCGGTGCTCGACGGGTGCAGGCCGCCCGCGAACACCCACGCCCCGGCGGCCTGAAGCTCGTCGTTCACGGCGCCGACGTCGGCCATGATCTGCTCGAGGTCGGCCGGCGGCGGAGCGCTCTCGGTTACGTCCGGGTGGTACACGCTCAGCAGATACTGCTTCATCAGAAACCCCTCCCATGATCGCTCGGTCGACCCGATGCCGACCCTCGTCATCTACACGAACGCCAAACCCCGAAATCGACATACCCACCAGACCGGCGGCCCGCGGGCCGCACCGCCTCGCAGGCGGCCGAGCGCGAGTACCGCGTGAGAGCCAAGCAGATCCTCGGGCGCCGATATCGGCCGGCGGCGTTCAGACGCGCGTTCATCGACGGCTCTCGACAGAGGGGCGTCCATCGCCGCCCGGCCTGGCTCGCCGATCTCGCGCGCGCGTCGTCTACGATCCGGGCAAGGTGACGTGGGCGGTCCGCAGTCCCTTTTGACGCTGCCCAGCCACGCCGCTGCAAACTTGTGCTTGACCAACAGTGCCGCGCAGGGCGATTGCCATGACGTTCGACAGCGAACCGATCACCACACTCCGCGACTCGCCGCGCGCGCGTAACCTCGCTCTGGCGCTCTTGGCGATGACGCAGTTCGTCGTTGTGATCGATGCCTCGATCGTGAACGTCGCGCTGCCTTCGATCGGCTCCCACCTGCACTTCTCGCGGACCGACCTCTCGTGGGTGGTGAATGCCTACACGCTCACCTTCGGCGGGTTTCTGATGCTCGGGGGCCGGATGGCTGACCTGCTCGGGCGCCGACGCATGTTCATCGTCGGTTTGGTTCTGTTCTCGATCGCCTCGTTCGCCGGCGGTATAGCCCAGTCCGAAGGATGGCTGCTCGCCGCCCGGGCAGTCCAAGGGATGGGTGCAGCGATCGTTTCGCCCGCGGCGCTCTCGATCCTCGTTACGACCTTCGCCGATGGCGCCGAGCGCAACCGGGCGCTCGGCATCTGGGGTGCCGTGGCGGGCGCCGGCGGTGCAGCCGGCGTACTGCTCGGCGGGATTCTCACCAGTGGCCTGAGCTGGCGCTGGGTGTTGTTCGTCAACGTTCCGATCGGAATTGCGGCCGCCGCGCTCGCGCCGCGAACGCTGGTCGAAAGTCGTGCTGATGACGGCGGTTCGAGATCATTTGACCTGCCCGGCGCCGCGACCGTCACCGCCGGGCTGTCGCTGCTCGTCTACGCAATCGTGGACACGGTAAATGACGGCTGGGGATCGACGGCGACACTACTGCGACTTTCCGGCGCCATCCTTTTTTTGGCCGCCTTCCTGATCATCGAGGCGCGCGCACGACATCCGCTGATGCCGTTCTCGATCTTCCGCCTGCGGACCTTGCGTGGCGCGAACATCGTCGGGCTCCTCATTGGCATGTCCCTCTTTTCCATGTTCTTCTTCATCTCGCTGTACCTCCAGGACGTCTTGCACTACACCCCGATCAAGACCGGGATCTCGTATCTGCCGCTGGCGGTCGGGATCATCATCTCGGCGGGTGTGGCGGCGCAGCTGGTAACACGCTTGGGGTTCAGGGCGCCGCTGATCGCGGGCCTCCTGTTGATTGCGGGCGGGCTCGTCTGGTTCGCTCAGGTGCCAGGCACCGGAGGCGCGTTCCTGGCGGATGTGCTTGGTCCTTCGCTACTGGCTGCGGTCGGGCTCGGGTTCGCCTTTGTGGCGGTGACCACGGCTGCGGTTGCCGGAACCGAGCCACACGAGGCTGGCCTCGCCTCAGGCCTCATCAACACTGCTCAGCAGGTCGGCGGCGCGCTGGGCCTAGCGATCCTCGCGACTATCGCCAACAGCCGAACCCAGGCTCTTTCGCATTCCGGCGCCGGCGTTCATGCCGGGGTTGCCTTGACCAAGGGATTCGATCGTGCGTTTCTCGTCGGCGCCGGCTTCGCGCTGCTCGGGGCGATCCTGGCGGCGCTGTTGATCTCCTCGCGTGACAGCCGAAGCCACTCGGACGAAGCCCGCAGCGGCGACGCGGCTCTAGCGTCCGCGCCCTCGAGCTGACGGCGGTCGCGAGACGGGTAATCCAGACGTCGGAGCTTCGAGCCCGCGTCAGGGGAGCAGGAGCTCTGTGTGGTATATGGGCGCAAGGGCGATCGCCTTGGCGATGAACGCCTTTTGCGCTGCATCATCGAGCTTGGGTGGTGCTTCGGTTCGGGTCGAAACGCGGGTACCGACCTCGGCGAAGAACTTCTCCTGACCGGGTGGTGAGCACATGCACAGCAGCCGCGCCGGCTGTGGGGAGCTGTTTGTAAAGACGTGCGGTGCGTTGGCCGGGATATTGATCGTCTCTCCGGCGCTGACGGTCTGCTTCTCGCCTCGAAGCGTGACCTCGACCGCGCCGTCAAGGACGCTGAACATCTCCTCGAAGTCGTGCCGGTGCGGCGGGGGGCCGCCGCCGGTCGGGACGTGCATGTCGATCAGCGTGTAGCGACCGGCGGTCTCCTCGCCGCTGATCAGGATCGTGTAGGTGTCCCCGACCACACCCCAGTGCGCCAGGGTTTGATCGTCGTCGGGCCGTGCCACCGCAGCCTTGCGCGCGGGGTCGTCGTCGGGGATCGCCGAGGCGGGAGGAGCTGTGCTTGGTGCGGCGTTCATCGTGATCCTCCTGTTGTTGATGGAGCTGCAGACGCGGCCAGCTCCTCGATATGGGTCCTTAGCGTCTGTGGCCGACGACCGGGGGCGGCTCGATCAGGCGTTGCTCCCAACGCTCAGAGGTTCGCCGCGCACGTCGCTGGCGTGGGCGGCGAGGTGTGCGCGGAGGAAGTCGCCCGCGTTCGTCAGCGCCACGCCGGCCTCATCGAGCATCGAAGCGAACCCCTGGAACACGTGCGGGACCTGGGGTGTGACCTGTAGCGTCACGGCCACGTCGGCGGCTGCCGCTCGGGCTGCTAGCCGCATCGCGTCGTCGAGGAGGATCTCGTGTGAGCCGACCTGCACGAGCAGCGGGGGGAGTCCGGTCAGATCGGCGAAGATCGGGCTGAGAAGCCCGTCCGCGAGATCACCCGCCCCCACGTAATCGCTAGCGCGACGCCTGAGCCCTTCCGGTGTGAGCGCGGGGTCAAGTGCGGCCCGGTCGCTCATGCTGTCCCCGGACAGGGTCAGGTCGACCCATGGGGACATCATCACCGCGGCTGCCGGCAGCGCCAGCCCCGCTCGCTTCAGCGCAACAAGGGTCGCAGCAGCGAGTCCGGCCCCGGCGGACTCTCCGGCGATGGCGATCGCCGACGGTGACTGTCCGCTGGCGAGGAGACCGCGATAGGCGGCCATGGCGTCCTCGAGGGCGGCGGGGTAGGGGTGCTCAGGCGCGAGCCGATAGTCGACGGAAACCAGTCTCGTCCCCGCGCGACGGGCGAGATCGGAGGCGAGCCCAACCGACGAGGCGGCCGTCCCGACTGCGTACGCCCCGCCGTGGAAATAAAGGATCACCTGCGCTGGATCAGCGCCATCCACGTCAATGTCCACGACCGGGATCCCGCCGAGGCGCCCAGGCGATGCGGCGACATCGGCGGGAACCGGAATCGCGCCCATCATCTCCTCAAAGATGCCCCGTTGCTCGTCGACGTTGCCGCCCAGATCGAGCGGACCGCTGCGCAGCAGCTCGTCAAGGGCGTCCCGTTGCTGTTGGCTCATGATTCTCTCCTCCCGTGTCTCTTGACACGTGGACGTGCGAATTGACGCGTCGCGGTCTCGGCTCCCACGCGGCCGCTCGATCGCACCGCGCACGACCTTTGCGTTCCAAGCGGAAGTGACCAGAGGCTCGTCCCGAAAAACCTCCGTCTCGGAGGAGCAACGCCGCACGTGACCGGCGCCGTGAGGCCGGCTCCGATGAGATACGGGTGGCGCTTCGTGCAACCGGGCAAATCGACCTCCGCGTTGACGCTCGTGAACCGCAGAAGTCAGGTCATGCCGCCAGCGCCGACGCCGACGTCATGGTGGACGCCCTCGACAGCGAGGCTAGCAGAGCGACGCGCCGGTCCAGCAAGGCGTCCGTGAGCCGTGGTTGTCGCTGCGCGTCTTGGCGCACTTCGGTACGGTCCGGCGGCGGATGCGGCAACGATTCCACGCGATTTCGAAACGCGCGGCAGGGCATTGGCGCAGCTATGCGACAGCTGCGCTGCACTAGCTTGCTTGCGGCACGACGGTGACCCGACCAGATCAGCTGCTCGTCCTCTTCCTCAACAGCATGTGGGGCGACTATCCCAACCTCGATGGGGCTGGCTGTGGTGTGCCGTGCAAGCTCAGCACCGATGTCTCGGACCTCGACCGCGCCGACGTGGTGGTGGTTCATCTGCCTACCGCGCCACCGCTGGATGCGCTTCAGAAGCGCCCCGGCCAGACGTGGGTTGCCTGGTCGATGGAGAGCGACGTCACTGTGCCAATGATGCGCGATGCCCAGGCGATGAGCAGGTTCGACATTGAGGCAAGCTACCGGCGAACCGCGGATTTCTGGTGCCCGTACTTCGGGCCGGACAGCCGTGAAGAACTCCTCGCGCCACCGCAGGCCAAAACAGAGCCTTATCCGGTCGCGCACTTTCAGTCGAATCCCTACGATCGCAGCGGCCGCAACGTCTGGCTGGGAGAGCTGATGCGGCGCATCAAAGTTGCCTCCTACGGCTCGTTTCTCCCCACCATGCCCAACGCGGGCACGATCACCACACGCCGCGAGCGCCTGGCGCTCTGCGCCTCCCACAAGTTCACGCTCGCGTTTGAAAACACGATCGCCGCTGACTACGTCACCAACAAGCTGTTCGAGGTGTGGAGCGTGGGATCAGTACCGGTGTATCTGGGGGCCCCCAACGTCGCGGATTTCGCGCCATCGCGTCGCTCCTACATCGATGTCACAGATTTTGATGGTCCAATGGATCTCGCGCGCTACCTCAACCATCTCGACGAGCACGACGACGAATACGAGGAATACCTCGAATGGAAGCGAACCGGCCCCGACGACGCCTTTCTCGAGATGCTCGCATCGGTCGACGATGCTGTCTTCTGTCGCATCGCCGAAGCGGTGCACGCGGACCGCGACCGGCTCGCAGGCACCGGTCGAGACGCCAACGACGCGTGACGGCCTCGCAGTGGATCGGTGGCACGTTCAGCGTTGACCAGCCGCCGCACACCCGGCTCGTCCTGACGGGCCCCGTCACGAG
Organism: Solirubrobacteraceae bacterium; assembly: GCA_049517155.1. Lineage (GTDB taxonomy): Bacteria > Actinomycetota > Thermoleophilia > Solirubrobacterales > Solirubrobacteraceae > Palsa-513. The sequence goes on along the minus strand of JBEKSK010000013.1, from coordinate 13,201 downwards.
ATCAGGCCCTCATTTCGCAGCTGCGCAAGACAGTCGGTGACCTCACTGGCCGGGTGCGCATCGAGCGAGAAGGCGTCCTTCACGAACCGAATGATGTCCGCTTCAGCGTTGCGCCCGGTGCACAGAGCGAGAATGAGGGCCGCGGTGTGATTGAGGTAGTGCACGCGACCGCGGCTCGCGTCGTACACGACGAGACCGTCCTTGACCTCGTTGATTTCGATCCCTGAAGCCCACGCCGGTGCACCTGGTACCGCGAAGCGGGCTTCGTCGCCGGTCGCGATGCCGAGTCTCTCGACCACCTCGAGCGCCGCCGGCGGAATCGACTCGAAGATCGGCCCTATGTAGGTGGGGTGGACCTGACGGCAGTGCAAGCAGGTGAACGCGTTCAGGCGATGAGCCTCGAGCCAGGAGATGCCAGCCACGGCCTCGTCGACCTCATCGCAGTCGGGAATCGGGACGGCTCCGTCGTGGAAGTAGTCGGTCGGTGCGCCGGCGCTGTCGTGCTGGTCGCCGCGATGTACCAAGGCGCGCCCGAGCGTGAGCGGATAGACCCGGTCGGCGAGGAAGCCCTGGTCGTACGTCCGCCCGGTGCCCTCGTACTCGGAGATCCACTCGCCGATGTTCGGCAGCACGCCGCCGCGGACGCCCCACATCCCGCCCATCATCGGCTGCGAGTGGTAGCAATGGTCGCGTATGAGGTGAAAGTCGCGGCCGCTGGACAGCCACGCCTGCACGCACACGGCCTCGCGGGTTGAGAGCCAGGAGTCCGCGTCGCGGACGATCAAGGCCTCGATGTCCACCTCGCCGGCGGCGAGGAATCGCCACAGCTTGGCCGCCGGGCTCGTGTGGCGCGGCATCCACCGCAGCTCGACGTGGTCGAATGACTCGAGCGCCACCACGATCTGTTTCGGGACGGTGTCGTCGAGATAGAAGCGGCACTTCCAACCGGGATATATGGACGGGGCGAGCGCGCAGTTGATGACAGCGTTGAGGACATCTTTGCGACGATCGTTGTAGAGACTGAAGCTGACGATCCGTGTCATGGCGCCTCGGCCGGCCACGGCGGTACGGCGGGCGCCGCGGTCTGCGGCAGCGTCAACTCAGCGGTGAGCAGGCCATCACAGGGCCGCGTGAAGCACCGTGGCTTGGCGCGCCCGTTGCGCGGCTCGCTGCGCAGACCGCGCCCCACGGCGGCCTGCGACATCGCGGTCGCGTCGGCCTCGTTTTGGCCGTCGTTGGCCACGACGAACTCGTGCTCCTCGGCCGTCAGCCGCTCGAACATGCCGCGCTGGTCAGCGAGACGGGCCGGCCGCACCGCGTGGAACGAGTAGAGGCGAATCACGAGCGCAGTGTAGGACGACGGCAACCGGCGGACTCCGCTGCCGGGTGCATATTCGCCGAGTCGCGGAGGACCCTGAAACATCGCTCCTGCGACCTTCTTCGACTTCGCGCGACCGCGTCGAGCTGAGGAGGATGCCCGACGAGCTCGGCGGGCGCAGATTCTGATCGCGGGCGGCGGATATCATCGCCCGATGGACCTCCTGGCCGGCAAGCGCGTTCTTGTGACGGGCGGCTCGGGATTCCTTGGCAGGCAGGTGGTGGGGCGGCTTGCGGGTCACGACGTGGCGGAGGTGATCGCGCCGAGTGCTGCCGACAGCGACTTGCGCGAGCGCGATGCGATCCGCGAGGTACTCGCCGAAGCGCGTCCCGATGTGGTTGTCCACCTCGCTGCGGTGGTTGGCGGCATCGGCGCCAACATGGCGACGCCAGGGACGTTCTTCTACGACAACGCCGTGATGGGCATCCACCTGATCGAGGAGAGCCGCAGGGCTGGCGTCCAACGGTTCGTATGCGTCGGCACGGTTTGTGCCTATCCCAAGCACGCCCCCGTGCCGTTCAGGGAGGAGGACCTGTGGAGCGGATACCCCGAGGAGACGAACGCTCCCTACGGCCTCGCCAAGAAGATGCTGCTCGTGCAACTGCAAGCCTATCGCCGGCAGTACGGGTTCGAGGGGATCTACCTGCTGCCGGTGAATCTCTATGGCCCGGGCGATGGCTTCGACGAACGAACGTCTCACGTCATCCCGGCTCTGATTAAGAAATGCTGCGACGCGCTTGACGACGGGCAGGATTCCATCGTCTGCTGGGGCACCGGGCTGGCGTCGCGGGAGTTCCTCTACGTCGACGACGCCGCCGAGGGGATCGTTGCGGCTGCCAAGCGCTACGCCGGCGCCGAGCCGGTCAACCTCGGGTCAGGCCAGGAGATCTCGATTGCGAGCTTGACCGCTCTGATCGCGGGGCTGGTCGGGTTCTCGGGGGAGATCGTGTGGGATGCCTCCAGGCCCGACGGCCAGCCGCGCCGCTGGCTTGACACGACGCGGGCGCAGCGCGAGTTCGGCTTCACGGCCAGCACGAGCCTCCGCGACGGCCTCGAGCGGACGATCGAGTGGTACCGCGCGGCGCGGGGCGCGGGGCCCCGGTCGCAACAGCGCCCTAACGTCCGAGCATAGGAGCCGCGGCTGCTGGCGACGTCAGCGCGGTATCGCCGAGCTGGAGTCGCTCCGTGGTTTGCTACGCCGCGCCGATACGGGTTCGCAGCCATGTGGCCAGCGCAGGTGAGACGTCGAACAGCGGGGCAGCGCTCTCGCCCAACAGGAACAGCGAGCGGGACGTGGGGACGTGGCCCGATCTCGCCCAAGCGGCTGCGCGTGGGCTGCAGCGCCGGGTGACCCGCGACGGCCCGTTAGTTTCGGGCTGTCACGAGTTGGTTGAGCTGGGTGGCGATCGCGTCGAGCGGCGCGACGTTGCCGCGCCCGCGGCAGAGGATGAGTGCTCCCTCCATGGCGGCGACCGTTGTTGTCGCGATCGCGAGAGCATCGGAGCCGCTCATCCCCGCGCTGACGAGCTGGTCTGTCAGGAGCGCGGTCCAGGCTTCGAAGCCTCGCTCGACTGCTGCGGCGAGCTGCGGTTCGGCGGCGTAGGGATCGCTCGCGAGGGCGGCGAGCGGACAGCCAGCATGAGCGCCGGAGGACGTGACGATCTGGCGCCAGAGATCAACGAAGTGCTCGATGACGCCCGACGGCGTGGTCGCATCGCAGCCGCGCTGGTGGGCCTGCACCTGCTCGGATGTCCACTCGATGGCTTCCGCCACGAGCTGGCGCTTTCCGCCCGCGAAGTAGTGGTAGATCGAGCCGCGAGGAGCCCCGCTGGCTTCGATGACATCCGTGAACGAGGTCCCGCTCACACCGCGAGCGCCGATCAGGGTCGCCGCGGTCTGCACCATCCGAGTCCGCACGTCCGGACCCTCGTGGTGCCGAGTCCACGCGTCCTCGTCGTCCTGGTCCTCGGGTTCTATGACGGCCATCATATGTTAGGCTCCGCGCGCCCAACTATGACGAGCGTCATAACTGCCCAGGAGGCTTGAAAACATGCCGATGATCGACGTCTACTGCGCAACTGACACGTTCTCGGACCGTCATGCCCTGGCCAGGGACCTCGCGGCAGCCGTCATGCGCTGGGAGCAGGTGCCAGACATCTCGCTGTTCCGCCAGAACACGGCCGCGTTCATCCATGACCTACCCGGCGACGCTCTCGCGAACGTCGACGGCGACCGCGATCACGTGCGCGTGCAGGTCCTCACACCAGTCGGTGTGCTTGACCGCGAAAAGCAGCTCGGCGTCGTGCGCGAGCTCACGGACATCGTCGCCGCCGCGGCCGGCGATCCGAGCCTCGCCGAGCGAACGTGGGTCCTGATCACCGAATCCCCCGAAGGCGGCTGGGGCATCGGCGGCCATGCCAACACCGGCGCCGACATTGCCGCCGCCGCGCGCGCCGAACTCACCGCGACCAAGCTGCCAGCAAACGGCTGATCACACTGCGACTTGATGCGTGCGGCTGCCGCGAGTGTCGTCCGCTCAGCGCCAGCCAAGTTCTGGTGCGATTTCGCTCAGGAGCGCATCGAGGACATGCGCGCAGTAGTCGACGCCGAGTTGGTTGGGGATCGTCAGCAGCAAGGTGTCGGCGGCCGCGATCGCCTCATCTTGGGCCAGTTGCTTGACGAGCTGCTCGGGCTCGCCGGCATAGGTTTTTCCGAACCGGGCCCTGCCACCGTCGATGAACCCGACCTGGTCTTGTGAGTTGCCTTCGCGGCCGAAGTAAGTGCGGTCGAGGTCGTTGACGATCGGGAAAATGCTGCGGCTGACCGAGACGCGGGGCTCGCGGGTATGACCGGCGCTCGCCCACGCTTGGCGGAATCGCTGGATTTGTTCGGCCTGCAGCTGATGGAAGGGCACCCCGGTGTCCTCGCTGAGAAGTGTCGAGCTCATCAGGTTCATTTCCTGCTCGGCCGCCCACTCGGCGGTCCTTCGGGTACCGGCACCCCACCAGATCCGCTCGCGCAGACCATCGGAGTGCGGCTCGATCCGAAGCAGCCCGGGCGGGTTGGCGAACATCGGCCGCGGGTTCGGCTCGGCGAAGCCTTCGCCCTTAAGGACTTCCAGAAAGACCCGCGTGTGCTCGCGAGCCATGTCGGCGTGATCGGCGCCCTCCGCCGGGACGTAGCCGAAGTAGCGGTAGCCGTCGATGACCTGCTCTGGCGATCCGCGACTTATGCCGAGCTGCAGGCGACCGCCCGCGATGAGATCGGCGGAGCCGGCGTCCTCGGCCATGTAAAGCGGGTTCTCGTAGCGCATATCGATCACGCCGGTCCCGATCTCGATCGTGCTGGTCCTGGCACCCACGGCCGCGAGCAACGGGAAAGGCGAGGAAAGCTGATTCGCGAAGTGATGCACCCGGAAGTAGGCCCCGTCCGCGCCGAGCTCCTCGGCGGCGACGGCGAGCTCGATCGACTGCCGCAGGACATCGGAGGCCGAGCGCGCCTGCGAGTGCGGCGAGGGCGTCCAGTGGCCGAACGACAAGAACCCGACGCGCTTCATGACAAGTAGGACATCTCCCACGCCATTCTTCCGGAATCGAGGGCGAATCAAGTGGGACACCAGTATCCGCGGTCGAGCGCGCGGCGAGAACATGGCCCGAAGGTGGCCGCCAAACGCGCCTCCTTGCGAGAGGTCGCTGACAGCTCCAACAACCGGCTACAAGCAGACGAAACCGCGAAGCCCTCTAACGAACTCGAACCGCTGGCCCCTTCCTCACCATGAAACTCTTGGGCCGCCACCAGCGCCTAGCTAAACCCGTTACAGCCTGTAATCGCGAGGGTTTCGCGGTTCGACGATGCCAGCGTGAATAGGCGCAGATAGGCGCAACGACTGACTCCAAATGGCTACCAGATCCGGTAGCCGATCCGGGTGGTCCAGCAAGATGCCTCCTTGCCAGGCGCAACGACGTCCTCGCTGGCGTGGGAGCCCCCCGGAGCGCGGCGGCTCGAATCGGCCCTTGACTTTGCCCTACAAAGTCCGCTAGGGTTTGCGGCGTAAACTCTAGTTAGGAGACAGGGCTATGACTACACACATTGGACCGTCCTCCGGAGCCCCCGAGGAGAGCAGGATGGAACCCCGCGAGGCGGCGCGCCTGCTGGCGCAGACCCAGGCCGACGCGCGGCACTCACTGGACTTCCGGGCGCCGTGGGTGTCGCTGGTGGCGGCCGTGGTGGCGCTGGCCAGCTTTGGGATCGTGTGGCTAAACGTCCGCACTCAGCACCACTTCACCGGCCCAAGTCCCGTGGCGCTGGTGTGTTTCTACGCGCTGATCGCATTCCGGATCGCCACCGTCATCTACGCCTACGCGCGAGCACGGACCGGCGTCAGCGGCCACTCGGTGAAGGTACAGCGCAACGAAGCCGCGGCGATGGGCGCGGCGCTGCTCGTCTGCTATCTGCTTCTGATCGCGATCGCGACCGGCGCCCACCACAGCGCAGGCTTCTACTGGTCCCTTTTCCTGAACGGAACCCTGATCGCGCTCGCCGCCATCTGGGCGGGGCGCTCCGCGATCCACAAGAGCTGGCAACAAGTCGCACTCGCGGTTTCGGTCGCGCTGATCGCCGCCGTCGGCGCAATTGCCGGCCCCCGCGGCATGTGGCTCGTCGACGGTGTCGGGCTCTGCGCGTTGCTGCTGGCGAACGCGGCGATCGGCACGTCACGGCGGCGCGGAGGAACTCGGACACACACGGTGCGTACAGGCGCATGAGCGCCGAGGCGCTCGACCCGCTGATTCACGTCCCGGCGCGACTCCAGATCGTGGCGGCGCTGGCCGCGCTGCCCGACGGCGACCAGCTGTCCTTCAAACGCCTCCAGGACATGATCGAGCTAACGCCGGGCAACCTGATCACGCATCTACGCAAGCTCGAAGAGGCCGGCTACCTCACGACCAGCAAAACGGGCAGCGGACCGGCCTCGCGGACCTCGGTCGCGCTGACCCACGACGGCCGCCACGCCCTCGAGACCTACGCCACAACACTACGGGGACTGCTGAACGGAGTTTGAGCAGGCCCACGGCCTGAACTCTCCTCCTACGAGATCGCCGCGATCGACGCCCTTGACCGGCGCGCGGACGGCCGCGTCGGCCCCGTCCCCGACAGCTACGAAGGCGTCTGACCCGCGCGCAGGGCAAACGCCGATCTTGAGCGCGCTCAATCCTCGCTGGTGGCGTAGCGTACCCGGATCAACGTCGAGCGGTTGAGGGCGCGCGGGCACGGAATAGATCCAGTCAGACATGAGAGTCCGCGGCCACGCTCAGAATACGCGCACTCGACGGCGGAGCGCGAAGGCCTGGTTTGCCCTCCCAAGGAGCGACGCAGGAGGGTCACCAACATGCTTCCGGTTCGCTGGTACTGTCACCGAGGAGGAGCACTACATGAGTGAGATGCGGTTCGACGGGCGCGTCGTCATCGTGACGGGGGCGGGCGGCAACTATCCGAGCCTCGGTCGCGTCTATGCAACCTACCTCGCCGGCCTCGGCGCCAAGGTGGTGGTGAACGATCTGGGCGTCGGCCCCGACGGTAAAGGTGTCCAGCGCGCCCACGCCGACGTGGTCGCCAAGGAGATCGTCGACGCGGGCGGCGAGGCGGTCGTCGACACAAACAGCGTCGCCGACGAGGAGTCCGCTTCCGCGATCGTGCAGACCGCGATCGACACCTGGGGACGCATCGACGCGATAGTGAACAACGCCGGAATCTGTCCGATGACCGCGTTCGACGAATATACGTCAAGCGACGTGAGGAAGGTCATCGACACGCACCTGATGGGCACCATCTGGATGTGCCGCGCTGCGTGGCCGCACCTGAAAGAGGCCGGGTACGGCCGGATCGTGAACATCACGTCGAGCGCGATGTGGGGCGGTCGCTACCTCGCGCTCTACAGTGCGGCCAAGGCAGGCATCACGGGCCTGACCTACACGCTTGCGATTGAGGGCGAGCCCGTTGGGATCAAGGTGAACACGCTCGGCCCAACAGCCGGTACGACGGCCGGCACCTATCTCAATGAGGAGTCCGAATGGACTCCTATGATTTTCAAGAACTTCCGTGCCGAGCAGGTCGCTCCCGTCGTCGCCTACCTCGCTCACGAGGAGTGCTCTGTCTCGGCGAAGTATTTCGAGACCGCAGGCGGGCGGGTCTGGCAGCGCTACCTGACCGAGACAAAGGGCTACACGAACCCCGAGCTTGCGATCGAACACGTACGCGACCACCTTGAGGAGATCATGGATCGTGAGGCGGCGACGGCGATGGACGATCCGATCGTGCTCGCCAACTCGCCGATGATGTCGTATAAGCCCCGACCTTACGTGCGCTCGTAGCCGGGATGACACCCTGCGACCCGAGTGTGCCTACCCCACGCGCGAGATAGGAGCAGATGATGGCTGAATACGCAAACTTGATGGAGTGGGTCGTCAACCAGGACGGGCCGGTTGCGACAATCAAGTTTCAAGCGGTTAGCAAGCCCCTCCACGAGTTCATCGAGCACCACGTATCGCTGGCGCTGGCGCTCGAGAAGGTGCGTTTCGACGACTCGATCCGCGTGGTCGTGATCACCGGCCGCGACGACGGCCTGTTCGAGCTCGGCCCGATGCGCGACGAGACCGAGCCATATCCACCCGAGGTCATGGATCCAGCGACGCGACCGGGCGGCCCGGGCGCGGTGAAGGGGCCATGGAGTCTGTCGCAGGGCGTGGAGCGGACCTTCGCGGCGCTCGCCCTGATGGAGAAGCCGGTGATCGGTCGGCTCAACGGCGATGCCTACGGATTCGCACTCCACGCGATGTGGGGGTGCGACATCATCATTGCCCAGGAGGACGTGATCGTCAGCGATCAGCACCTCTCGCTGCATCCGGTGCTGCCGTGGGGCATGTCGGCTGGCGACGGCGCATTTGCGTTCCTGCCGCTGTTCATGACGCCGACCAAGATGAAGGAGTTCCTGCTCCTCGGCCCGGCTTGGACGGCGAGGCAGATGGCTGACCTGGGGCTCATCAACTACGCCGTGCCGGCCGACGAACTCGATGCGAAGGTCGACGAGTTCGTCCAGGCCTTTCTCGCCCGGCCGTCCATCCCGCTCATCCGGACCAAGCGCGCCGCCAACAAGCGCCTGATCGAGCAGATGAACCTCACGCTCGATTATTCGTGGCTCTCGGAAGGCACGGATCACTGGGAGATGGCCGCACAGAACTTTGAGCCACAGCTGACTCTTCGCCATGACCAGCCGTCGTGGACCGTCGAGGATCCGAGTGTGAAGCCCGGGCTCGATCCCCAGCACGGCCGGTAGGTTGGAGGCGAAATCATGGGAACGAGACTGGAGGGCAAGCGGGCGCTGGCCGTGGGATGCGGCCAGGGCTTCGGCGCCACGTCGGCGCGGCTGTTGGCTGCGGAGGGCGCGAGCGTCGTGGTCGCCGACATCGATTGCGATAAGGCCGAGCAGGTGGCGAGCGAGATCGGCGAAGCCGGCGGCCAAGCCACGTGGCACTGGGTGGACATCGGCGACGAGGACGCGGTGGCGACGCTGGTCGACGTGGCCGCCAAGCGGCTCGGCGGCCTCGACATCGTGTTCAACAACGCGGCGATCCTGGGAACGCCCGACGTGTTCGACGATGCGATCAAGCCGGTCATGGAGATCTCGACCGACGTTTGGGACCTCACGATGCGCGTGAATCTGCGAGGGCCCTGGCTGGTCTGCAAGTACGCCATCCCGCACATGGTGCGCGACGGCGGCGGCTCGATAATCAACACCGCGTCGCTTGCGTCGCGGGCGACGATGCCCGTTTCGGGCGCCTACTCGGTTTCCAAGGGCGGAGTGAGCACACTCTCGCTGGTGATTGCGACGCAATACGGGCGCCAGGGGATCCGCTGCAACGCGATCCTCCCCGGCCTGATCGAGACCCGTCATCTGCCCGAGGAGTACGGCGCGGTGATCGTGCGCCACAACCTCGTGCCGCGGCTCGGCATCGGCGAAGATATCGCAAGCCTCGTCGTTTACCTCGGGTCTGATGAGTCGGGGTACGTCACCGGCCAGTGCCTCACGGTCGATGGCGGGTTCTTCGCGCATGGTCCGACCTGGGCGGAGATGTCCGAGAACGACGCGCCGAGGCCCGTGTGAGCCGGAGCGAGTGGCGGGTTGGTGAAGTCGGTGCCCAGGTTGCCTCAGCTGTGGTGCTTGCGGCGCCTCGGCCCATGCCCTAACCAGTCGGAGGCGTATCAGTCGGCGATCCGATGTAGGGATGTCGCAAACGAGCTATCGACCCTGATCTTCGAAGCCGACACGGAGGGTCCCAGCGAGCAACGTGAGTCCGTGTATAGCGACCGCTGGGGGGCGATGGGCCCCGCATACGACGAGTACCTCGCCGCTTCCGCTGACGCGCTCACTCGCGCTTAGTCGGTCAGGAAGCGCTGACCACACAGTCGCGACCCTGCGGGAAGCCGGCCCTGACCGCCTCGCGAGCGTGTCGTATCACCGTGGTGATCATCGCTGCACGACCGATCACTGCGGAGCCGGCCCTTGAAGTAGAAGGTCGCAGGTTCGAATCGCCTCCGCGATGCAGGAGCCCTCGCTCGCAGGGCGCGGCGGCGCCCGAGCCGCGTTTCTCGAAGTTGCGTGATCTCGTACGGTTATTGCGGCCAGCGGTCTTGTGCCGTTACGATTGAGCGGTGTCCAGCAGGCTCCTGGTCGAGGCGAGGGGCCTCACGAAGACGTATCGGGCCCGGAAGGGTGTGCCCGCGTTCCGCGCCGTGGACGGGATCGACTTCGAGTTCGGGCGCGGAGAGGTGTTCGGCTTCCTGGGCCCGAACGGCGCCGGGAAGTCCTCGACGATGCGGATGCTGGGCGCCACCTCCCCGGTCAGCTCGGGCACGCTACGCGTGCTCGGCATGGATCCGGCGCTCCAGGGGCCCGAGATCCGGGCGCGGATCGGCGTCGTTCCACAGGACGACTGCCTCGACCGTGAGCTGACCGTTCGCGAGAACATCTTCGTCTACGGCCGCTACTTCGGGCTCGCGAAGAACGTCATCCGCGATCGCCTCGGCGGTCTGCTCGCCTTCGCGCAACTCGAGGAGAAGGCAGATGCCCAGGTGGAGACGCTCTCCGGCGGCATGCGCCGCCGGCTCACGATCGCGCGCTCGCTGATCAATGAGCCCGAGATCCTGCTGCTCGACGAACCCACCACGGGCCTCGATCCGCAGGCGCGGCACGTGCTCTGGGATCGGCTTTACCGCCTGAAGCGGGACGGTGTCACGCTGATCATCACGACCCACTACATGGACGAGGCAGAGCAGCTTTGCGACCGGCTCGCGGTGATGGACGCCGGCAAGATCGTGGCGGAGGGTTCGCCGCGCGACCTGATCGAGTCGCACGTGACGCGCGAGGTCCTCGAACTGCGGTTCGCGGCGGACGTACATGCAGAGGTGGCGGAGCGCCTCCGTGCGGCCGAGCTCGGGCGTCGTATCGAGTTGCTGCCGGACCGCGTGGTCGTCTACGCCGACGACGGCGAGGCGGCGCTCGGCGCGGTTCACGAGATGGCTTTCGCGCCGATCACCGCGCTCGTGCGGCGCGCGACGCTCGAAGACGTCTTCCTGAAGCTCACCGGCCGCTCGCTCGTCGACTGACATGGTGCGCGCCTGGCACGCCTTCCGCTACTGGCTGACGGTCTACGGTCGCACCTGGCGCGGCACCATCGTCATCAGCGTTGCGAACCCGATGCTCTTCCTGCTCGGGATCGGCGTCGGCCTCGGTCACCTCGTCGAGCATGGCCATTCGGCGACCCTCGGCGGCGTCTCCTACATCGCCTTCTTCGCGCCCGGGCTGCTCGCGGCGTCTGCGATGCAGACGGGCTACATCGAGGGTGGTGGACGTGTCGCAACTGCCGCCGGCTGGGTCGGCGCCTACCGAACCGCCGTGACGACGCCGCTGGAGCCGGGTGAGATCATGGCCGGCCACCTGCTTTTCGTCGCCTTCCGGGTGCTCAGCTCGAGCGCGGTGTTCGTCGCGGTGATGGCTGTGTTCGGCGTCGCTGCCGGATGGTGGGTGCTCGCGGCGCTGCCTGCCGCGCTTCTCACCGGCCTCGCCTTCGCCGCTCCGGCCGCCGCCTGGGCGGTCGGTCTGCGCTCGGTTGCAAAGACGCAGATCGTCTACCGCTTCGTGCTGATGCCGATGTACATGTTCTCCGGCACGTTCTTCGCGCTCGGCCAGTTGCCGCGCGGCGTTCGGCTCGTCGCATCCGCGCTGCCGCTTTCTCAGGGCGTCGCCCTCTGCCGCTCGCTCAGCCTCGGCACTGCATCGGCGTCAGGCGTCGCAGAGCGGGCCGGCTACCTCCTCGCCTTCGTCGTGGTCGGGATCGCTGTGGCGCGCGTCACCTACCGTCGGCGGCTGCACGGATGATCGCCACCGGTTGGACGCGCCAGCGCACGGGCAGCCTCGTCGCGCGAAACGCGCTCATCTACCGCCGCTCGCTGGCGACCGTCGTTTCGAGCCTCCTCGAGCCGGTGCTCTACCTGCTCTCGATCGGCTTTGGCGTCGGCATGCTCGTTGGCAAGGTGCCCGGCGTCGACGTGCGCTATGCCGCATTCGTCGCGCCGGCGATTCTTGCCACCACGGCTATGAACGCGGCGTTCAACCAGATGACCTTCGTCGTGTTCACGCGGATGAAGACGGAGCGGACCTACGACGCGATCGTGCCGACGCCGCTCTCGGTTGCCGACATCGCGCTCGGTGAGATCGCGAGCGCCGTGCTGGGCGGCCTGCTTCCCTGCGTCGGATTCGTGACGGTGATGGCCGCCCTCGGCCTGGTCATCTCGCCCGGCATCTTGTTAGCGATCCCCGCCGCGCTGCTGATCGGCTACGCGTTCGCTGCCGCTGGGCTCGCAGTGACGACCTACCTTCGCGACTTCTCGGATTTCCAGCTGATCCAGCTGGTGATGCTGCCGATGTTCCTGTTCGCGACGACGTTCTACCCGCTCTCCGTCTATCCGGGCTGGGCCCGGCCGGTGGTCGAGCTGCTGCCGCTCTACCAGAGCATTCAGCTCCTGCGGGAACCGGCGCTCGGCATCTTCCACTGGGACATCGTCGGCGCCGTGCTGTACCTCACCGCCTTTGGCTCGCTCGCGCTGGCGCTCGCCACGCGGCGGCTCACGCGGCAGCTTCTGCCGTAGCGCCGGCAAGGCGCTTGCAAGAATTGTCCTAGAATTGCGGCGTGGCTCGCAAACTTGCGGACGTTGCAAAGCAGGCCGGTGTAAGCGAGGCCACGGTCAGCCGCGTCCTCAACGGCCGCCCCGGGATCTCGGAGGCCACTCGCGCCGCCGTCCTGACGGCGCTCGACGTCATCGGCTACGAGCGCCCGACGCACCTGCGCGTCCGGCGCGCCCGCATGGTCGGGTTGATCGTGCCGGAGCTCCAGAACCCGGTCTTCCCGGCGCTCGCCGAGGTGGTGGGGGGGGCGCTCGCCCAGCGTGGCTTCAACGCCGTGCTCTGCACGCGCACGGGGAGCATGTCGGAGGCCGAGTATGTCGAGATGCTCCTCGAGCGCCAGGTCTCGGGAATGATCTTCGCCGGCGGCCAGTACGCGGAGGCCGACGCGCCCCACGACCACTACGAGCGCCTGCTGAAGCTGCGCCTGCCAGTCGTGCTCGTGAACGCCGCCGCCGAGCACCTCGACTTCCCGCGCGTCTCGACCGACGACGCCGTCGCGATGGAGCAGGCCTACTCGCACCTGGCTTCCCTCGGCCACGAGCGCATCGGCCTGATCCTGGGGCCGTCCGACCACATGCCCTCTG
>JBEKSK010000012.1:0-19331 GCA_049517155.1 Solirubrobacteraceae bacterium | reverse complement strand
GTTCTCGGTCGCACCGGCGTCAAGGTCAGTCCGCTCTGCCTCGGCGCGATGATGTTCGGCGGCTGGGGTAACCCGGACCACGACGACTCCGTTCGGATCATCCACCGCGCGCTCGACGCGGGGATCAACTTCATCGACACCGCGGACGTCTACTCCCGGGGCGAGTCGGAGGAGATCGTCGGCAAGGCGCTGGCCGGTGGGCGGCGCGACGACGTCGTGCTGGCCACGAAGGTCCATGGCGACATGGCGGAGAGCCCCAACGACCGCGGAAACTCACGCCGCTGGATCATCCGCGAGGTGGAAAACTCGCTGCGCCGCCTGAAGACGGACTGGATCGACCTCTACCAGATCCACCGCCCGGAGGCCGACACCGACATCGAGGAGACACTCTCGGCGCTCACCGATCTCGTTCGGGCCGGCAAGGTCCGCTACATCGGGTCATCCACGTTTCCAGCGTCGCAGATCGTCGAGGCGCAATGGGTCTCGCGCGATCGCCGCCTCGAGCGCTTCGCCACCGAGCAACCGCCGTACTCAATGCTCGCCCGGGGAATCGAGTCCGACGTCCTGCCAAGCTGCCTGCGTCACGGCATCGGCGTCATCCCGTGGAGCCCGCTTGCCGGCGGCTGGCTATCAGGCAGCTATCGCAAGGGGGCGCAGGCGCCGCAGTCGCGCCGGTCCGAGCGGATCCCCCAGCGCTTCGATCTGACATTGGCCGCCAACCAGCGCAAGCTCGACGCCGCCGACGCACTCGCGCAACTGGCGCAGGAGGCCGGGATGTCACTGATCGAGCTGGCGATCGCGTGGGTCATCAATCACCCGGCCGTCACCGCGGCGATCATCGGCCCGCGGACCGCTGAGCACCTCGAATCCCAGCTGCCGGCGGCGGCGATCTCGCTCGACGCCGCGCTGCTGGACCGCATCGACGCGATCGTGCCGCCGGGGCTGACGATCAATCCGGCCGACGGCGGATTCGCGAACCCGGCACTCGACGCGCAGGCGCGCCGGCGCTGAGCGATGAGTGCCGAAGCAGGCACCGTCGAGCCCCTGGGACCGACCTACGCCCTCTACGCGAGCTTCGCCGCCGACCCGGACCGGCGGTTGGCCTCAGGACAGCGAGCCGCGGCAGCGACCCAGGCGGAGCAGGTGCTCGACGCCGGCGGCGCGACCCTGCGCGGCGCCTATACCGTCACCGGCTACCGGGCCGACGCCGACATGCTCCTGTGGCTCGTCGGTCACAGCGCCGATGCGGTGCAGGACGCCCTGATCGCGTTCCGCCAGAGCGCCCTCGGCCAGTCCTTGCGGGCGGCCTGGTCGGCGATCGGCGTGCACCGCGAGGCCGAGTTCGCGAAATCACACACACCGGCGTTCATGCGCGGCGAGGAGCCGCGAAAGTACGTGTCGGTCTACCCCTACGTGCGTTCGCTGGAGTGGTACCTGCTGCCCGAGGAGGAGCGCTCGGAGATGTTGCGCGAGCACGGCATGATGGGGCGAAGCCGGCCCGAGGTGCGCGCGAACACCGTCAGCGCCTTTGCGCTTGGGGATTACGAATGGCTGCTGGCATTCGAATGCGACGAGCTCGAGCCGATCGTCGATCTGATGCGCGTTCTGCGCAGCGCGCAGGCCCGCCGGCACACGCGCGAGGAACTGCCGTTTCACACCGGCCGCCGCCGCCCCCTGGGCGATATCGTCGCCGATCTGCCCTAGTCGCCGGCTCGGCTCAGAGCGCCCGCACGCCGCCGCGTCAGCGCCACCCCCACGAGGCAGATCGCACCGCCTCCGATCGCGACCAGGCCCGGCACCTCGCCGAGCGTGAGCCAGCTGAGCACGATCACGAGCGGCGGCACCAGGTATGTGGTGGCACCCTGGCGCGCCATGGTACTGCGCGAGAGCGCATAGGCCCAGGTCGTGAAGGCGACTGCCGTGGGCCCAATGCCCAGGTAGGCGACGAGCAGCGTGCTCGATGCCGGAGCGCTGCGCAGCTCGGACACCAAGCCCGGCAGAAAGGGCAAGCAGGCGACGGCTCCGACGACGCACGCTGCCCAGGTCACCGCGATCGGCGAGATCCGCGTCAGCAACGGTTTCTCGATCACCACCGCAACCGTGTAGGCAGCGGCCGCCAGCACGCACAGCAGCACCCCACTCAGCCCGCCGTGATGGCGCGAGGACCCGACGGCGATCACCGCGGCTCCGGCGAACGCGACGAGCAGTCCTCCCAGCAGCCAGGACGAAAGCCGTTCCCGCAACACCCACGTGGCAAGCACGGCGATCATGATCGGCGCGACGTTGACGAGCATCGCCGCGGTGCCGGCGTCCACCAGCCGCTCTCCCTGATTGAGCGCCACGTTGTAGACGCCGAACCAGAGCACCCCGCAGACGACGATCGCGGGCACGTCGCGTCGCGGCGGCAGTGTGAGCCGACCCCGCATCATCATTGCGCTGAGCGCGATCCCGCCGACCAGCAGCCGGCCGAGCGCAAGCTCGCCCGGAGCGAAGTGCGTACGCACGGTTCGGATCGCAACGAACGCCGACGCCCAGAGCAGGGTCGTCACAACGATCGCGAGCACAACCCTCGGATCCTCCAAGCGCCCGTGAGGGGCCCCGCCAGCCACCGGAGCCGCCGCGGTGCTCATCGCGGTCGCCGCGCGCGTGCCAGATCGCTCATCGCCGCTGACCATCGTGAGGCGAACGTAGATCGGTCCACGTGCAGTCAACGCGCGAGCTGGCGAATCCGTGAGGTCAGCGCCACATCAGACCCTCACGTCGCCGTGGTAGAGCGGCAGGCCAGACGCGTGGCGCCCAACGGAGCACGCGCCACGACAGCGCCGAGCTGGTTGCCAGCCTCGTCGAGGCTCCCAGCCGCCCAGCGCGGAGCTGCCGGAGCCGCTCGTGCGAGCCAGCCCCGTGCGAGCGAGCGCGACACCACCCCGCTCTCAGGAACACTGGAGCGGATCCACCCGGGCGCGCGTCCGGCTGATCGCTGGTGGCGCACCGCCATGGCCGCGGCCGCGTTCAGCAGCCCTCGAGGGGGCGCCTGCGCGCCCACGTGCTGCGCCTGCGCGGCTACTCGACGATGTCGGCCTCCCCATCCGAGGAGCCGCCGGCGGCGGCACCGGCATCCGCCTCGCCGCTCAGGCGCGCCTGCAGCTCGCGAATGTGGTCGACGCCCGCCGCGAGGTCGCCATGCGAGATCTCACCACGGTCGACCAGGCCGAACGCCGTCTTGCCGAGGTCGGCATATGCCTGGCCCAGCTCACGCTTTGTGGCAACGGTCTGCGCCTGCTTCTGAGCGGTGCTGGCGGCCTGCTCAGCGCCTGCCTTGACTTTGTCCAATAGGCCCATCTTCGTTCGCCTCCATCGTGAGTGGTTTGATCGAAACTGGAGCTTCGCACCTATGACCTCAACCCGGGCTCTCGCCGGCGCAGTGCTCGCACGCGCCGTGCAGGATCACCTCGTGCTCGGCGACCCGCAGCGCCACATCTTCGCTCACGCGGCGCAGCTCCCGCTCGAGGCGCTCGTCGACGAACGGATCCAGACGGCCGCAGCGGTCGCAGACCATGTGGTGGTGATGCCCACGGCCGTGGCGGATCGGCTCATAGCGGACCACGCCGTGACCGACCTCGATCCGCATCACCAGATCGGCCGCTTCGAGCTCTTCGAGGATCCTGTAGATGCTCGCGCGCGAAACGGCGCGGTCGGCGCGCTCGAGCGCCTCGCCGATCTCCACCGCCGAAAGCGCGCAGCGCTGCTGGCCGAGCAGGCCGATCAGCGCTCGCCGCGCTCCCCCGCGCCGGTAGCCGGCTTCGCTCAGGCGCGCTCCCGCCCGGGTGACCCAATCTTCGACTTCGTTCATCGCATCCATCGTAGAACTCCCGCCACCGGTCGCGAGGGCGCCGCGAGGGCGGCCAGATAGAAGCCTCCAGCCACGAGCACTATCGCGCTGCTCGGCGGCAGTGCCGCGATGCGGTAGCTGAGCGCGATCCCGATCCAAACAGACGCCAGCGCCACGCCGGCCGAGAGCGCCATGCCGAGGTAGGGGTTGGCGGTCAAGCGGTGCGCCGTACCCGCGGGCGCGGCGAGCAGGCCGAGCAGCAGCAGCGCGCCGACCGCCTGGGTCGCCTCGGCCGCGTCAGCCCCCACGAGCACGAGGAACACGGTCCCCAGCAGCCGTGCCGGGACGCCGCGGGCGATCGCCACGGCCGGGTCCAGCGACACAAACAGGAGCGGTCGCGCAATCGCGAGGATCGCAGCGATCACAACCACGGCGATCGCGGCGGCGAGCGTGGCCTCACCGGTGCTCAGGCCGAAGATCGAACCGAACAATGCTCGCGCACCGACGATGCCGCTACCGCCCGAGCTGCTCGCGTTGAACAGGTCCAGGAACAGCACCCCGAGGCCGAGGATCCACGCGAAGACGACACCGATCGTCACATCGTCGGCGCGCGCACGCTCACCCAGCGCGGCGAACAGCAGCGCCATCAGCACGGTCGCTGCAAACAGCCCGATGCGCAGGTCGACGCCTGCCGCTGCGGCCGCCAGCGCGCCGGTGAATGCAACGTGGCTCAGGGCGTCACCGGCAAACACCTGAGCGCGCAGGACGATGAAATAGCCGAGCAGGCCACTCGCGACCGCAATCAGCGAGCCGGCGAGCAGCGCGTTGCGAACGAACGGCAGCGCGAACATCAGCGGCGCAGCTCCCGGATCGCCCGAGCGCAGCCGTAGAGCACGAGCGCGATCGTCGTGATCGCGAACCCGAGCGCTACGTTTGTGAAATAGGAGAGCGTCAGCGCGGCCCAGGTCTCGACCACGGCGATCGCCACCGCCAGCGCGAGGCTCAGCCGCAGACGAACGGTGAGCAGCTGCGCCGTCGCCGCCGGTGCAACCAGCAGGGCGAACGTCAGCAGCACGCCGACGATCTGCGCGATCGCCGCGACGGCGAGGCCGAGCAGTACGAGAAAGACGACCGACAGCGCGCGCACGGGCACTCCGTCGGCGCGCGCAGTCCGCTCGTCGACAGAGGCGTAGAAGAGCGGGCGCCCGACGCCGGCGAGCACCAGGCCCGCGAGCAGCGAGACGATCAGCAGGGTCTCCACCTGACCGCGGGTGATTCCGAGGAAGGAGCCGAACAGCAGCGTCTCGACGCTCTCGAGAATGCCGCCGTAGAGCGACAGGAAGAGGAAGCCCAACGCCAGCGCGACGGCGCCGACGGTGCCGACCACCGCGGACTCCTGCGTCGCGCTGCGGCGGCCGCCGACCCGCGAGCCGAACGCGATCGCCAGGGCTCCGCCGACGGCGAAGACGAAATACCCCGACGCGAGCGGCAGGCCCGCCAGCGCGGCGCCGCTCGCACCCGGGAACGACATCACCGACAGGGTGTGGCAGATGAAGCTCTCGCGACGAAGTACCACGAACCAGCCCACCAGCGCCGCGATCACGGCGACGATCGTGCCGGCCTGTAGGGCGTTGACCATGAACGGGTACTGCAGGAGGCGGCTGAGGTCGGTCAGCGGGTTGGCCGAGAATGCGGGGTTCATCCGCGGTGGTGGTGGTGGGCCGGCATGTCAGGCTGGCCGACGACGACGAGCCGTCCGTCGGAGCGCCGGAGAACCTCGACCCCGGCGCCGTAGAGCGTGCTGAGCGTCTCCGTCGTGATCACCTCAGCCGGCGTCCCCGTCACCGCCCGCCCGCCGCCGAAGTAGATGACGCGATCCAGGTAGGAGAGCAACGGGTTGACGTCGTGGGCGACCAGCGCGACGGTGATGCCATCCTCGCGGCAGAGCCGCTGGACGAGCGCGGAGACCGACGCCTGATTGGGCAGATCCAGGCTGTCGAGCGGCTCGTCCAGCAGCAGCAGATCCGGCGAGCGCGCGAGAGCTTGCGCGATCAGCAGGCGCTGCTGCTCCCCACCCGAGCACTCCCCGATCGGCCGGTCCGCGAAGGCGCCGGCGCCGACCTCGGCGATCACCGCGTCGATCCGCGCGCGCGCAGCGGCCCTGCGCCGGCCGAAGCCGCCCGGGAGCGGTGTGCCCCAGCGGTTGCCGTCAACCCCGAGCGCCACGAGGTCTCGCCCGCGCACGCGCACGTGCTCGTCGAAGCTGCGCCGCTGCGGCAGGTACCCGATCCGCTCCCGCCGCTCCCCCGGCGGAGCACCGAGCACCGACGCGCTGCCTTCACGCAATCGCTGAAGGCCGAGCAGGACCTCGAGGAAGGTCGACTTCCCGGCGCCGTTGGGTCCGAGGATTCCGACGAACTCACCCGCCGCCAGTTCGACATCGACGTCACTCCAGACGGTCACGCCGCCGCGGGCGACCGCCGCTGCGTGAAGGGCTGCGACGACGCTCACGGCGCCCCTGAGCGCTCGAGTGCCGCCAGCAAACGCTCCAGCTCGCTGACCTGCCACTGCTGGAAGCTGTCGCTCGCCGGCGAGAGCGTCTCGGTGACGGTCGCGATCGGAATTCCGGCTGCGCGGGCGAGCTGGTTGACGCGCTCGACATCCGGCGTCACGTTCTGGCTGTTGAGCACCCAGACCTTGATCTGGTGCAGCTGGGCCTGGCGGTCGACGGTCTCCTTGTCGGACGCCGTGACGTCCGTGCCCTCGGCGATCGCCTTGGTGAAGCTGTACGGCGTCAATAGCGCAAGCCCGAGCGCCTGTCCAAGCGGCTGGAAGATGCTCTCGCTATAGCCCACCGCGACGCCGCGGAAGCGCGAGCGGATCTCCGCAATCAGCGCGTGGTAGGCGGCGAGACCCCTCGTCTCGAACGCGCGTTCACGGGCGCTGAAGTAGGCGCGGTCCGCCGGCTCAAGGCGAGTGAGGTCGCCCGTGATTGCTGCTGCAACACGGTTGACGCTGCCCGGCGCGTACCACTGATGCGGGTTGTCGCCGTCATGCAGACCGAGCAGGGTGCCGACGTCGAGCGTGATCCGGCCGGCGAGCGGGTCCGCGGCGAGCAGCTTCGGCGCCCAGTTGTCGTAGCCGATGCCGTTGACGATCGCGAGCTTCGCGCCGGCCAGGACCCGGGCGTCGGAGGGCGTCGGGTCGTAGCTGTGGGGATCGGTGTTCGGGTTGACGATGATGCTCGCAACGGCCGCCTTGGACCCGGCGATCTGCTTGGCGATCGACCCCCAGAAGTTCTCCGCCGCGACGACACTCAGACCGCGGCCGGCCGGCGCGCCGGCGCCGCACCCGGCGAGCGCGAGGACGCCTGCCGCGAGGATCGTGAGTACTGCTGCACGGCTGGGAGCAGGCATTCCGCCTCTGCGATCGAGCCCGTGCGCCGGCGCGCGGGCTTACACTGTATTGGTGGGATTGAATCTTATCTAAGATCCAATCCTGTGGTGCGTCCGCTCGCCCCGGTCTGTCACGCTGCAGGCACCCGCGGCGCCGCGGGTCATGCCGATGTCCGTACCCACCCGCCCCGAACCGATCATGGCCCGCGCCGCAACGGAGAACTTCCCCGTGGCGTCGCGCCTGCTTCCAACCCGGCTGCGCGCGCACCTGCTCGCGATCTACGGCTTCGCCCGCCTCGTCGACGAGCTCGGCGACGAGGTCGCGGGCGATCGGCTCGAAGCGCTCGACTGGCTTTCAGCCGAGCTCGACCGCGCCTTCACGGACACCGCCACGCACCCGCTGCTGCGCGCGCTGGCGCCGACGATCGCCGCCTGCGAGCTTCCACGCGAACCGTTCGAGCGGCTGATCGAGGCCAACCGCGTCGACCAGCGCGTACACAGCTACGAAACCTGGGGCGCGCTGCTCGGCTACTGCCACCTCTCCGCGGATCCGGTCGGCGAGCTCGTGCTTCACGTGTTCGGCGCCGTCAGCCCCGAGCGCATAATGCGTTCCAACGCGGTTTGCACCGCGCTGCAGCTGACCGAGCACTGGCAGGACATTCGCGAGGACCTCGGCCGCGGGAGGGTCTATGTCCCGCTCGAGGATCTCGCGCGCCACGGCTGCACGATCGAAGACCTGGCCGCCGAGCGGGTCGGCGAGAGCCTGCGCCGCGTGCTCGCGCTCGAGGCGGCCCGTACGGCCGATCTCTTCCGCCAGGGCGACGCGCTCGTGGCCAGCCTGCACGGCTGGCCACGCCTCGCCGTCGCCGGCTACGCCGGTGGCGGCCGCGCCGCGCTTGAGGCACTCGCGCTCGCCGGCTACGAGGTGCTCGCGCTCAATCCGCGCCCGACACACCGTCGCACGATTGGCGCCATCGTCCGCGTGCTAGTCCGGGCCGCCGGCGGATGAGCGAGCAGGCGCGCCGATACTGCGCGCAGATCACCCGCCACCAGGCGGCGAACTTCTACTACGGCATGCGGCTACTACCCGCTCGCAAGCGTGAAGCGCTGTTCGCGGTCTATGCCTTCGCCAGGCGCATTGACGACATCGGCGACGGCCCGCTACCGCCAGGACGCAAGCTGGAGCTCCTCGGCGAGGCCGCGCAGTCGCTCAGCCAGCCGCCGGGCGACGATCTTGTGCTTGTGGGAGTGCGCGAAGCCGAAAGCCGCTT
The DNA here is from genome assembly GCA_049517155.1 of Solirubrobacteraceae bacterium. Taxonomy (GTDB): domain Bacteria; phylum Actinomycetota; class Thermoleophilia; order Solirubrobacterales; family Solirubrobacteraceae; genus Palsa-513. The sequence continues at coordinate 10,836 of JBEKSK010000012.1, read as the reverse complement.
TCCGCTTCCGCGTCAGTCCTTCCTCGATTTGATCCAGGGCGTGCGCATGGACGTGGAGGGAGTCGGGTACGAGCGCTTCGACGAGCTCGTCGTTTATTGCCGTCGCGTCGCCGGCTCGATCGGGCGCCTCTGCGTCGCGGTCTACGGCAGCGATGACGAGCGCGCCGGCGGGCTGGCCGACGATCTCGGCGTCGCGCTGCAACTGACCAACATCCTGCGCGACATTCGCGAGGACGCCGAGCATGGACGCACGTACCTGCCGGCCGAGGATCTCGGGCGCTTCGGCACCCCGAGCCCGCAGACGATAGGCCCGCTGGTCGCCTTCGAGGCGGCACGGGCACGTGAGTGGTACGCCCGCGGGCTTGAGCTGACGGCGCTGCTCGACCGGCGCAGCGCAGCGTGCGTGCTCGCGATGAGCGGTATCTACCGCCGCCTGCTCGACCGCATCGAGGCGGACCCCCAGGCGATCCTGCAAACGCGGGTGGCGCTCTCGGGGGCAACGAAGCTGGCCGTCGTGGGCCGCAGCCTGCTGGGAGCCGCAAGGTGAACGTCGTCGTCGTCGGCGGCGGCGTGGCCGGAATCGTCGCGGCGCTTGACCTTGCGGCGGCCGGCGCGAGCGTGACGCTGGTCGAGGTGCGCCCGCGGCTGGGCGGCGCTGCCTACTCCGTGCGGCGCGACGATCTGTGGATCGACAACGGCCAGCACGTCTTCCTGCGCTGCTGCCCGGCTTACCGCGCGCTGCTCGCGAAACTCGGCAGCGAGTCGCTCGTCGAAGTGCAGCCGCGGCTGGACATTCCCGTGCTCGCACCCGGACGCCCCACGGCGAGGCTGCGCCGAAGCGACGCGCGCCCGCCGTTGCACCTGGCCGGGGCGCTGCTGCACTACTCGCACCTCTCCCTGCGCGAGCGGATCTCGGCCGGGCGCGCGGCGCTGGCGCTTGGACGCCAGCCGCTGGATGACTCGCGCACGCTTGGTGCCTGGCTCACCGACCACGGCCAGACGCCGCGCGCTATCGCCGCACTGTGGGACCTGATCGCGCTGCCGACGCTGAACCTGCCGGCGGCTGAGGCGTCACTCGCCCTCGGGGCGTTCGTCTTCCAGCAGGGCCTGCTCGGAGATGCCGCCGCGGGCGACGTCGGCCTGCATCGTGCGCCGCTGCAGCAGATCATCGGCGACCCTGCGGCGGGCGCCCTGGCGCGCGCCGGCGTCAGCGTTCATCTGCGCTGGCCGGCCCAGCGCGTCACCGCGATCGGCGGCCGCTTTGCCGTCGTCGGCGCGGACTCCTGGATCGGCGCTGATGCGGTGGTCGTCGCCGTGCCACACGAGCGAGCGGCTGCGCTGCTTCCGCCGCAGGCGCTGCGCGGCGCCGCGTGGCCCGGGGCGCTCGAATCGTCACCGATCGTCAACCTCCATCTCGTGTACGACCGACGAGTCGTTGAGCACCGGTTCGCGGCCGGCGTGGACACGCCGGTGCAGTACATATTCGACCGCACACCGCCGGATTGGACCGACCGCCAGTACCTCGCCGTGTCGCTGTCCGGCGCAGTGGCGGAGATGGCCATGAGCACCGCGCAGCTGCGCGAGCGCTACAGCGCGGCGATCGCCGAGTTGCTGCCGGGCGCTCGCGAGGCTCGCCTCGAGAGCTTCAGCGCCACCAAGGAGCACGCGGCCACCTTCCGCGCGGCTCCGGGCACCGCGGCGCTGCGTCCAGCGCCCGCGACCTCCCTGGAGGGTCTCGTGCTCGCCGGCGCGTGGACAGCGACGGGATGGCCCGCAACCCTGGAGAGTGCAGCGATGAGCGGGCATGCCGCCGCGGCAGCCGTGATCGCTCAGCGCTGAGGGACCGGCGGCCTACGGCTTGGCCGCGAGCGCAGCGAGCAGCTCGTGGGGGCCGATTCCGGCGACGCGGACGAGCTTGTTGCGCGCGCGCAGGCCGGCGATCACCTCGACGTTGGAGGCTGCGACACCCGCCCGGCGCGCGATCAGCAGGCACAGCGCCCGATTGGCCTCGCCATCGACGGGGGCCGCGCAAACGCGAGCTCGCAGGATGCCGTCGCGGAACCCGATCAGCTCGTCGCGCGAGGCGCGCGGCTGCAGGCGAACCTCGATCCGTGCCTCATCCATCGCTCGCAATCTAGCCCTGACGCGCCCTCCGTACGAGCGATCCGTTAGGCTCGCGCCGTGTTTCACGCCGCCGTCGTAGCCGCCGCCGTCTTCCACGACCGCAGTAAGACGCCTTTCTTCATCGCCGCGGGCCTGCTGGTGGCCTGGGCGGTGTTCGTCTCGGCGATCGGCATCCGCAGCGAGCGCTTTCCATCCTCGGCGCGCCAGGGCAGGCTGCTGATCGCCGGCACGGCCGTGCTCGTCGCTTTCGCGGTGACGATGGCCGTCGTCACCGCGAAGACGCCGCCGCCGGCGCCGCCGTACACGACCAGCGTCGTCACCGACGGCGAGGCGCCGCCGGTGACGCCCGTCAACGCCGCGCCGACGAACGGGCCGCTTGCGCTTTCGGCGAATCCCAAGGGGGAGCTCGCCTACAGCACGACGACTCTCACAGCCAGCTCGAGCCACGTGACGATTGATTTCACCAACCACTCGCCGCTCCCGCACAACGTCACGATCGCCAACGCGCAGAACAAGGTGCTCGGCGCGACACCGACCTTCACAGGCGGGACCAGGACCCTGACGCTGAACCTCACTCCCGGCACCTACACCTTCTACTGCTCGGTCCCCGGTCACGAGCAGGCCGGCATGAAGGGCACACTCATCGTTCGCTAGCGCGCGTCCGGCTGCGTGCCGGACTTGGGCTCGAAGCCGGAGCACGCCAGCACCGGCAGCGGCGGATAGCGCGCAAACCGCTCCGGCTGGGTTCGCGAGCGCTCGCAAAGTGAGAAAACCGATCCGCGCGTGGTCGCCACCAGGCGCCGATACACGCAGCGCTCGCACATCCCGGCGGGCGGTGCCATGGCCACGAAGACACTATACTTTATGAAGTGAGTACTTTCCGCCGGCTGCTCGCCTTCCTGCGGCCATACCGTCGCGGCGTGATCTGGTCGGGCGCGCTTGCCGCGGCGGCGATCCTGGCGACCGTCGCGATCCCCTACATCAGCGGCGTCGCCGTTGACGCGATCCACGACCACCGCCGCGGACGGCTGCTCGAGCTGGCGCTGCTGATCGCCGCCGCGGGCTTCGTCCGGCTCGGCCTCTCCGCCGGACGCCGCCTGGTTGCGGGGCGCGTCTCGCTCGGGGTCGAGTACGACCTTCGCAACCTGCTCTTCCGCCAGCTCCAGTCGCTCGAACTCGCGTTCTTCGACCACCAGCAGACCGGCCAGCTGATGTCGCGCGTCACGGTCGATCTGCAGGCTATCCGCTTCTTTCTGGGCTACGGGCTTGTGTTCATCGTTCAGTCGGGTCTGTCGATCGCACTCGCCGCCGTGGCGATGTTTGCGATCGAGCCCGGTCTCGCAGCGATTGCGCTGATCCCGGTGCCATTCGTGGTCTACGTCACGAACCGCTACAGCCGGCTCGCCAGGCCGGCGCTGCAGGAGGTCCAGCAGCGCATCGGCGAGCTGACCGCGGACACCGAGGAGAACATCTCCGGCGTGCGTGTCGTCAAGGCGTTCGCCCGCGAGGCGCACCAGCGCGCGCGCTTTGAGCGCACCGTGGCGCGAGTCTTCGAGCAGTCGATGGTCGAGGCGCGGCTTCAGGCCCGCTACAACCCGCTGATCGGCTTCCTGCCGCAGATCGGTCTGGCCGCGATCCTGCTGGTCGGCGGTCGCGACGTCATCCACCACCAGTTGAGCATCGGGCAGTTCACGGCGTTCTACACCTACCTGCTGATGCTGCTGAGCCCGATGCGGACGTTGGGCGTCTCACTCGGCATGGCCCAGCGCGCGACGGCGTCGGGTGCGCGCGTGTTCGAGTTGCTCGACCGCAACCCGCGCCTCACGGCGCCGGCGGGCGCACCCCCGCTACCGGCAGGGAGCGGGCAGGTGCGCTTCGAGGGAGTGACGATGCGCTACGCGCCAGGCGCCCCCCCGGCGCTGCACGACGTCGACCTCGAGGTGCCTGGCGGCCGCACGGTCGCCCTGGTCGGGGCAACCGGCTCCGGCAAGACGACGCTGGCCGCCCTCGTCGCGCGACTCTATGACCCGACCGACGGGCGTGTTTTGATCGACGGCGCCGACCTGCGCGAGGTCGATGTGGCCTCGGTGCGCGCCGCCGTGGCGATCACCGGCGATGACCCGTTCCTGTTCAGCACGACGGTCGCCGACAACATCGCCTACGCCCGTCCGCAGGCAACCCGCGCACAGATCGAGGACGCCGCGCGCCGCGCCCAGGCGCACGAGTTCATCGAGCGCCTCCCCGGCGGCTATGAGACGCGTGTCGGTGAACGCGGACTGACGGTGTCTGGCGGCCAGCGCCAGCGGATCGCGATCGCCCGCGCGATCCTCGCTGACCCCCGGATCCTGATCCTCGACGACGCGACCTCCTCGGTGGACGCCACGACCGAACGCGCGATCAAGCTGGCGCTTGCCGAGGTGATGGCGGGAAGAACCACCTTCATCATCGCCCATCGCCTCTCGACAATCGCGCTGGCCGACGAGATCGTCGTGCTGGAGGATGGACGCGTCGGCGACTACGGCACGCACGCCGAACTGCTCGAGCGCTCGTCGCTGTACCGCGAGATCGTCGAGAAGGGCCTGCCCGACAGCGTCCTTTTGACCCGCAGGCAACGCGAGCGCCAGGCGGCGGGCCTGTGAGTGGCTCGCGCGCAACGCGAACGTCGGAGCTGCGGCGCCGGCTGCGCGGAACCAGCGGCCGCGGCCGTCGCCTACGCGGACTCGCCGCGCTGCTGGCTCCCTACCGCGGACGCGTGGTCCTGATGATCGCCTCACTCGTGATCGGTACCGCCGCTTCGCTCGCGCCGGCGCCGCTGGCCGCGAAGGCGATCGACGATGGAATTCTGCCTCGCAACTTCCACTACCTCGAGCTCATCGTCGTGGCGTTCGTCATCGCCGCGCTGATCGTCTGGGTTGCCACCGCGGCTCAGACCTACCTCGTCGAATGGGTCGGCCAGCGAGCGCTTGCCGACCTGCGCCTGGCGATCTTCGCTCACCTCCAGCGACTACCCGTCAGCTTCTACGAACGACGGCCGACCGGCGTGCTGATCTCGCGCATGACCAACGACGTCGAGGCTCTCGACACGCTCGTCACCGACAGCGTCGTGACCCTCTTCCAGGGTGGCCTGACGCTCGTCGGAACGCTCGTGATCCTGCTGAGCTTCGACCTGCAGCTGGCGCTGATCACATTCATCATGCTGCCCCTGATCGGGATTGCTTCGCTGGTCTTCCGGATCGCATCCGCGGATGCCTACCGGCGCACCCGCGAAACGATCGGGCACATCACCGGCTACCTGCAGGAGTCGCTCTCCGGCGTGCGCGTCGTGCGGACCTTCGGCCAGGAGCGCAGGCACGCCGACGAGTTCTCGGCTCTGAACGAGCTCAACCGCGGCGCGAACATGACGACGGTCAACATGAACGCGGCCTACTTTCCGGCGATCGAGTTCGTGTCCGCCGCCGCCACTGTCGCGGTCCTGCTCTACGGTGGCAACCAGGTGCTGCATGGCGCGATCGCGCTCGGCGTGCTGGTCGGTTTCCTCGCGGCGCTGAACAACTTCTTCGACCCGATAACACAGCTCTCGCAGCTGTACACGACCTACCAGTCGGGTATGGCCGCGCTCGACAAGATCTTCGAGCTGCTGGACGAGCAGCCTGAAATGCTCGAGCGCCTCGATGCGCAGACGCTCGGTCCGATCCGCGGCGAACTGCGCTTCGAGCATGTCAGCTTCGCGTACGCCAAGCGCGACGGCGACCTCGACCGCGTCGCGCTCGACGACGTCGATCTCGCAATCGCTCCCGGCGAGACGGTTGCCCTGGTGGGTGCCACCGGCGCCGGCAAGTCGACCTTCGCCAAGCTCGTTGCCCGCTTCTACGACCCGACCCTCGGCCGCGTGCTCATCGACGGTCACGACCTGCGCGACGTTACCTACGAGTCGCTGCGCTCGCAGCTTGGCATCGTCCCGCAGGAGGCCTTCCTGTTCTCGGGCAGCGTTCACTCGAACATCGCCTTCGGAGCGCCGCAAGCAACGGACGCCGAGATCGAAGCCGCGGCGCGAGCGGTCGGCGCCCACGAATTCATCCAGGCCTTGGAACACGGCTACCAGACCGAGGTCGGCGAACGCGGAAACCAGCTTTCGGCGGGGCAGCGGCAGCTCGTCGCGTTCGCACGCGCGATGATCGCCGACCCGCGCATCCTCGTGCTCGACGAGGCCACCTCGAACGTGGATCTGCACACGGAGAGCAGGATCGAGCAGGGGCTGCGACGGCTGCTCGCCGGCCGCACAGCGATCGTGATCGCCCACCGGCTCTCCACGATCAAGGGCGCGAGCCGCATCGTCGTGCTCGCCGGCGGGCGTATCGTCGAGCAGGGAAGCCACGATGAGCTGCTCGCCGCCCGCGGCGCCTACGCCGAGCTCTACCGAGACTGGTCGCAGGTCGCCGCCGCGGCGTGAGCGACCTCACCCCTCCTGCTCCGGCCGCGCAGCGACGCACGCAAGTGCCGTCGCCGAGCCACAGCCCGGCCCCGGTCGCAAGCGCTGCCGACCTATAATCGCCTCAGATCGCAGCCAAGCCGACGGTCACCCGTCACGCCGGACGCGGCCTGGAGCGATGCCTTGCGGGATGGTGTAATCGGCAACACGTCTGCCTCTGGAGCAGAAATTTGGGGTTCGAGTCCCTGTCCCGCAGTTAGCGCCAAAGACCCGGGTAGGGGCTCTCCGGGGGGTCGGTCGGGCCGAGTCAACGCGCCTAGGGGCCGGGCGGTGCCCCGCCCGCATTGGGGCGCCCGAGGCTTCCGCGGGCGGTCACCTCGGCATGGTCGAGGTCGATGTTGAAGGTGGCCGCGAAGCCATCGCTGAGATTGCCGGCCACGGCCACGACGTTTGTCGCGATGTCGGCGCTGAGCAGAACGCTGTCGTTCTCGTCGCTCGTCGGATCGTCCTTGGGCGAGCGCGTGTTGTACGGCGGCGCGCCGCTCAGAACGGCGTCGTTGTCGGCATCGGAGAAGAAGATCTGGGTCGTGTAGCCCGCGATTGTGTCGCCCTGCTTGGAGAGTTTGCGTACACGCACGTGAATGTGGATCGCGCGCCCCGTGTACCAGCCGGGCCAGATCGTCTGAAAGCTCACCTGCCCCGCGACCGGCGCGGCGTTGATACCGCGGTCCTTGCCCGTGACCTGGTAGCCACGCAGGTAGTTCTGACCGCTCGTATTGCCGCCGCTCGTGCCACCGCCGGCGGCTTGAGAGCTCTCGTCGGAGTAGAGGCCGTGAGCGTTGGCGTGCCAGATGTCGACGGCGACGCCACTCAGCGGCTCGCCGCCTTCCAGCACCTTGATCTTCAGTTCGAGCGGGACGCCGTCCTGCGCGACACCGGGTGCGGTCTTGGCGCCCGGAGTGTTTGCCCGTACGTCGGAGCGCCGCAGCATCGTGTCCACCCAGTAGGGACCCTCGGTCAACTCGGGGGTCAGCCGACCGCTGCTCGCGGCGGCGAGCGCGGGCGTTGCTCGCGTTAGACCGCTGATCCAATCCGGCAGGACGACGAAGGCGGTGCCCGCCGCCGCCGCCCCACCGATCATCTGGCGTCTTGTGCTCGTCCTCGAAGCGTTCATTTGCCGTTGCCTCCGGTTCCGTTTTGCGCTGCTCCCAGCACGAGCATCGAGCGCCGACGTCAAGACCTGCTGTGGCGCTCCTGAGCAGTTGCTGAGTTGCGGCCGCGACCGCGGTGGGAGCCGGAGCCCACGCCCTTGGAGTTGGCCGTCCCGCCGGCATCGATCAGCGAAGCGCGCGTCCGTCGCAGGCAGCCCGATTCGCCCGGAGCGGGACGAAGCGGGGCGCACGCCCGTCCGCCCAACCGCTCTCTCCCCGCCCCGCTCGCTCCGCGGGAGCGCGCCGGCGGCGAAGTCCGGCGATCACGCCGTTGGGCGGCTACCGCCTGCTCGTGGCATCGGCGACGACTCGGAGCAGGCCGGCCAGCCCGAGGAGCCTGCGGAACCAATTGGCCCCGCTCGTCGTCTCCTGCCAGGCCCACACGCCGAAGCCGAGAGCGAAGACCGAGCGACCGACCTGATGGGCACGGCTGTCGCGGCTGGCAGCCGCAGCGACTCCCCGCCCGGCGAACGCCAAAAGTAGCGGCGGGTTCGGCGCCTGCGCGAGGGGAAAGCTGCGCGGCCACCCGGCCTGGCCGCGCCGCCATAGTTCCGCGACACTCACGCGGCCAATGTTCGCACGCGCCGCCAGCACGCTGCTAGGCTCGCTGCGTGACCAGCTGGTGATCTCCCTCGTGGCGGCGCTCGCAGCCGATCACGCGGTCGGCCCGCCCCCTCTGCTTGGCTTCGGCGGACTCGCACACGGAATCGGCGGCGGCAGCGCGGGCGTGATCATCATCGTCATCCTGATCGCGGTGCGGATCTACATGCGCTCGCGCGGCGGTGGTGGTGGCCGTGGTGGGCGCGGACCGTGGCGCTGAGAGGACTCCGGCGGGCCCCGCAGCGCGCCCTGGATCGCTCAGAAGGCCGCGATACGGCCACGCGGACGCGCTCACGGCGCCCGCGGTTGTGTCCGGCCCTCGCGGCATAAGACTGCGCCGCCACGCCGTACCTGCGGCGACGAGCGTGCCGCGATCAGCTCATGAGCATCCAGCAGTTGGCGGTCCAGTAGAAGCGAGTCTTGCCGCCGAGCAGCGGATCTGGAAGCGCGATCGTCGCGTACGGTCCGACGAAGGACACCCGCGCCGTGGCGAGCGCCCGCAGGTCGGCGCGCAGTCGGGCGGCGCCGCCGGGCTTGGCGAGCAGGCGGGTGCTGCGCGCATCCCAGCGCTCGGCGCAGGTCCTGCCCGCAACGGTCGCCGTGAGCGGCGCGTAGAGCTTGCCGCAGGCGGTCGCACCGTCGTGGTGCAGCTCGGCGGTGATCACCGTCGAGGCGGCCGCACGCAGCATCGCCGTGGAGCCCAGACTGTCCGCCGAGGCGCTCACCGAAAGACCGAGGGCCAGCGCGCCGGCGCAGAGGAGCGTCTTGAGGCTTCGTCGCATCTGGGCAACGATAACCCCGATCGCGGTCGGCGCAGGCGGGATTTCGACGTGTGTTCGATCAGTCCGGCGCGAACACCGGCGTGATCTGGTCCTCAAGACCCGAGTCGAGCACCAGCAGGACCTGGTCGCCGGCCTCAACGACGGTGTCGGCGGTGGGGACGAAACCGCGGCCATTGCGCAGCACGGAGATGATCAGGCTGCCCTGCGGCAGCGCCACGTCGGCGACCCGCTTGGACGCGGCCGGTGCCGCCTCCTGGACCTCGAGCTCGATGATCTCGAGCCGCTCCTCCTCGAGCGCGAGCAGATGCACGAGGCCGTAGCGGGGCACCTCGTGCTCGATCAGGCGCAGGATCAGGTCCGTCGCCGAGACCACCGGCTGGATCCCGAGCAGCTTGAAGTGCTGCAGGTTGCGTGGGTTGTTGACGCGCGCGATGACGCGCTCGCATTCGTACTTCTCCTTCGCGACCTGGCAGACGAGCATGTTGTCCTCGTCGTCGCCGGTGACCGCGATGACGAGATCGGTGCGCTGGACACCGGCGCGCTCGAGCACCCATAGCTCGGTCGCATCCCCGTACTGCACGACGTGCTCGAGCTCCTCCTCGACGAACAGGTAGCGACGCCGGTCGGCCTCGAGCACCGTCACCTCGTGTCCCTTGTCGATCAGCTCGCGGGCCAGGTTCAGGCCGACCTTCCCGGCACCGACGATGATGACGTACAAGGCCAGCCCGCCTAGGCGCCGAGGCCGAGCGTCTGCTCGAACATGTCGATCGCGTGCTGCGTCGGCGAAATCGTGTGCAGCCCCTGCTCGGCGTACCAGGCAGCGCGACCCGGGTCCATCACCCGACAGATGACCTTTGCGACGCCGAAGCGACGCTGCACGACCTGGGCCACGGTGAGATTCGTGTTGTCACCGTCGGTGGATGCGATGAACGCGTCGGCGCGCTGGACGCCCGCATCGATCAGCGCATCCACCTCGAGGGCTTGGCCGACGGTGAACAAGCCGCCGGCGTCCTCCCAGGTCTGGCCCTCGATCTCGTCAAGCCGCTCGTGCGAAAGCGGGTCCTCGTCGAGGACCGAGACCTCATGGCCCTCGGCGAGCGCACGCTTGGCGACAGCCGAGCCGACGCGGCCCGCTCCGACGATCAGGACGAACATCGGCGCTCGATGCTACTAGTGCACGTGAGCGAGCAGCGGGATGATCAGGATGGCGACGATGTTCGCGACCTTGATCATCGGGTTGATCGCCGGTCCAGCGGTGTCCTTGAAGGGGTCGCCGACGGTGTCACCGGTGATCGACGCGGCGTGCGCGTCCGATCCCTTGCCGCCATGGGCGCCGTCCTCGATCAGCTTCTTGGCGTTGTCCCAGGCTCCGCCGCCAGCGGTCATCAGGACGGCGAAGAAGAAGCCGACGACGATCACGCCGATCAGCATGCCGCCGAGCGCCTGAATGTCGATCAGGCCGACAATCAGGGTGAGCACGATCGGCAGCAGCGCCGGGAGGATCATCTCGCGCTGCGCGGTCCGCGTGACGATGTCAACGCAGGTCGCGTAGTCGGGCTTCTCGGTGCCCTTCATGATGCCGGGCTTCTCGCGGAACTGGCGACGAACCTCCTCGACGACCGCGCCACCGGCGCGACCGACCGACTCGATCGCCAGCGAGGCGAACAGGCAGACCATCATGCCGCCAAGG